>JAISCM010000245.1 GCA_031265595.1 Tannerellaceae bacterium | reverse complement strand
TTATCAGGATATTATGGGTATACAGGAGTTGGCTACTCAATCCTTTTGTTGTGTACTTTTGGGTGACTTCGCTTAGGAAGTAGTTGGCCGACGAGGGGATGACACGCAGGAAAGAGATGGTTTCCAGCAGGGTGAAGAAGCGGGTTCGCTCGCTTACAAAGCTCTGGCAGGCCTGCTCGTAGGCATCCTGGTATTTGGTAAATATCTGCATAAAGAACTCGGCGAAGGAGTTGATGTTCCAGATAGAGACTTCCTTTTTTAGCTTATCTATCAATTCTGTATGGCCCGAAGCCATAAAGCCTAACCGCAGCCCCGGCACGCCGTATGATTTGGAAATGCTTTTAACTGCTATCAGATGTGGGTTGCCGGCTAAATAGTCTTTGTTGAAGAGCGTAAACCGTTTGCTGCTATCGGCAAAATCGGCAAACGATTCGTCTACGATCAATGTAATTCCTTTTTCTTTCGCCCATGTTACGAGCTCCAATAGTCCGGCCTCTTCAATCAGGTTTCCGGAAGGATTGTCTGGGTTAATTACGATTAATTGCTCTATATCCTTTTCATTGAAGAAATGGATGAGGTCGCCGGCTGTATAGGTAAAGTCTTTGTTGGCAGGGATGAACGCTACGCAGTTGGCGGGCGTCAGCCGGTTGGGATATTCTTCAAACGTGGGAAGTATTACGCCCGTTTTTACATCATTCAGGCGGAGATACGTATTGATTAATTCCGCCGCGCCGTTTCCTGCCACGATCTGATCGGCATATACATTGGCAAAGCGGGCGGCAAGGCGGGCGTTTACTCCCATGCCGGACGGGTATTCCGTCAGTAAACTATCGAAGTTAGACAGCATTTCCTCCTTCATCCGCTCATTGGGGAAGTAAGGGTTTACCAGATAGCAGAAGTCCGTCATCTGCGGAAAGCGCCAATAGCCGCCATACCGTTTGCCATACAAGGCAGGCGATTCCTCTTCCGAGGCAAAAAGCGCTTCGGCATTGGTCAGATCCTGTTCGTCGTCAATCTCATACCACTTCTCTTTGGCTACGGTCATGGCTTTCAGTTCGGGCTTATCCAGCAGGGATATTACGCGCAGCACCTGTTCGTAATATTCGTTATTGCCCAGCGCCTTGCTGTATGCTTCGAGGAAGGGGACGTATTTATTAGAGGAGAAATCAACGCTGAACTTATAGATATTTACCGTTTTGTAATAATTATCTCTCTCACTGAACCTGAAGGCTTTCTTGGGGATAAAGTTCAGGATATTATTGTCTCCGTCGAGTGTTACCACCGTTCCGTCCATCCAGCTTTGGTATTTATCCACCACCGTCAGGTTGGGATACGGGTTCTTTATCAGTTTCTTTAGTATCTGTCCGGAGAATATCAGGTCTGATTCGAGAAGGATCGTTTCGTCTTCCATCAAATACTCGCGGGCAAGGTATAAGGAATAGATATTATTCGTCTTATCATATATCTTATTCTCTACATATATAATAGGCTTTCCCCGGAACGTATCGCCGATGAGTTCCCTCAGATTATCTCCTTTATAACCGATTACGATGATGATGCGCCTTATCTCTTCGGCCGCAAGCTGGGTGAGCATCCGTTCAATCAAGGTTTGCGAATGGACTTTGATCATACATTTGGTATTTTCTTTCGTAAGGTCGCCCAGGCGTTTACCCATGCCTGCTGCCAGTATAATTGCTTGCATTTTGTTACTCTACTTTTTATTCTATGTTATAAAAGAAGTACAAAAGTAGAGAATTATCCCCTATCTTTGCAGAAAAAACAACAAAAGATTCACAAGATGAAAATAGCGATCGTTGGTACAGGTTATGTAGGATTGGTAACAGGCACTTGTTTTGCCGAAATGGGAATGGAAGTTTATTGTGTAGACGTGGATACGGCAAAGATAGAAAACCTGAAGAAAGGCATTATCCCTATTTTTGAACCGGGCCTGGAAGAGATGGTAGGCCGTAACGCACAAGCCGGACGATTGAAATTTACCACAGCCCTGGCCGAATGTATCAACGATGTAGAAGTGATATTCAGCGCCGTAGGCACGCCCCCCGACGAAGACGGCAGCGCCGACCTGACATACGTACTGGAAGTAGCCCGCGAGGTGGGCCGGAGCATGAATAAATACTTATTACTCGTCACCAAAAGCACCGTACCGGTAGGCACGGCCCAAAAAGTAAAACAAGCCATACAGCAAGAATTGGATAAACGAAACGTATCCATTGAGTTTGATATTGCTTCCAACCCCGAGTTTCTGAAAGAAGGAGCAGCTATTAAAGACTTTATGAGCCCCGACCGGGTGGTAGTAGGCGTAGAGTCCGACCGGGCAGAAAAGGTAATGTCTAAACTATACCGCCCCTTCCTGCTGAATAACTTCCGCGTTATCTTTATGGACGTACCCTCTGCCGAAATGACCAAATATGCCGCCAATGCGATGCTGGCCACCCGCATCAGTTTTATGAACGACATTGCCAACCTGTGCGAGATTGTCGGTGCAGACGTCAATATGGTACGTAAAGGGATCGGTTCGGACGGGCGGATCGGTAGCCGTTTTTTGTATCCCGGCTGCGGATACGGCGGCTCATGTTTCCCCAAAGATGTAAAAGCGCTGATCCGCACGGCGCAGGAACACAGCTATACAATGCGTATCCTGCAAGCCGTAGAAGAGGTAAATGAAACGCAGAAAACCATCCTCTTCCATAAATTAGAAAACCATTTCGAGGGAGATATTAAAGACAAACGGATCGCTCTGTGGGGATTGGCCTTCAAGCCCGAAACCGACGATATGCGCGAAGCCCCGTCTTTAGTACTAATAGAAAAGCTATTAGCCGCCGGATGCCACGTAACGACTTACGACCCGGTAGCTATGCCGGAGGCAAAAAGGCTATACGGCGATAAGATACATTACGGCAAAGACATCTATGAAACGGTAGTAGACGCCGACGCCCTCATCTTAGTGACCGAATGGAAAGAGTTCCGTCTGCCCTCCTGGCAAGTGGTAAAGAGGCTAATGACTACGCCCCTCATCCTGGACGGACGAAACATATACGATCCCAGAGAATTAGAAGAAAACGGCTTCACCTACCATTGCATCGGCCGGTAAGAAAAAAACATCTTCAGCACATAAATAACAGATCACATCATGAAAATAATAGATTTCGACACGATACAAAACGTACATATATCTCCTTCCCAATGCGTAGAATGGGTAGACGAAGCCTTTCGTATGAAATACCAGGCCCATTTGCCCAGTAAAATCAGCATGAAGATCGATCCGAAGATATTCTTCAATACGATGCCGGTATACCTGCCCGGGCTGGAACGGTTTGGAGTAAAGATCGTATCCCGCTATCCGGAGCGTAATCCTGCCTTGCAAGCGGATATATTACTATCCGATACTAAAACGGGAGAGACCTTAGCCCTGCTGGATGGCAGTTGGATAACAGCCATGCGTACTGGCGCCGTAGCGGCATTAACGATACAAACACTTAAAGCGTCCCACACAAAAGAATATGCTTTCATCGGATTAGGTAATACGGCCAGAGCTACTTTATTATGCCTGCTGGCGCTTCTTAAAGACGAACCGGTTCACATCCGGTTGCTTGCTTATAAAGGCCAGGAGCTTCTCTTTCAGGAACGATTTGCTGCCTATACCTCTATCACCTTCTCAGTATATGATTCTGCCGAAGACTTAATTGACGGAGCGGATGTGGTGGTTTCGTGCGTAACAGTGGCTACCGAGTTAATAGCTCCCGATAATGTATTTAAAGAAGGGGTATTGGTAGTTCCCGTACATACGCGTGGCTTTCAGAATTGCGACTTATTCTTTGATAAGGTTTTTGCCGATGATACAAACCATGTTAAAAACTTCCAGTACTTCGCCCGGTTTAAGAAGTTCGATGAGTTTTCAAAAGTCCTGCTGAAAGAAAATAAAGGAAGAGAATCCGGCAGGGAACGCATCCTCGTCTATAATATCGGCATCGCCTTGCATGACATTTATTATGCTGCCAGGCTATTCGATTTGATTGACGGGAAACCGCTGCCGGAAGTCCAAACCTCTTCGGTAGTTTCCAAGTTTTGGGTGTAAGCTTTATTGTCGCTCAAACACTGCGCACAAAATTAATCCCCTGCTGCCCTGAAAGCGGTATTCGGGGATGCGCATTACTTTCTTCCCTATTCTTTTTGCCAGAGGAATAGTTTCGAGATATTTGCGCAGGGCGCTTTTGGGGTGTATGGCATAACCGTTTTCATCTAAAAAAGGCGTATCAGTGCATCGGGTCGTCTCTTCAGGGTTTGTCCGGGCGGTAGAGCGATTTTGCTGATGATACTCGCTCCAGTCCATAAAACTCACCTTCGCCTGTATCTGCTCTGCCATATAGTACATGGAGGTTTCGCTCAGCCACCATAGATGAAAAGGCGGCAAAGCGTTACACCAGACTGCTTCGCTGGAGTACGTGCTCTTGTTTGGCGTTGTTATGATAATTTTCCCTCCGCCTCCCGGCGCTTCCTGCGATTTGCAGCAGGCGGCTATGCTCCGAAAGAAAGGAAGGGCTTCGTTTACATGTTCGATTGTTTCTACACAAAGCACTACGTCATATTCTTCTTTATGCTTGCCGGCCCACTGGGTAACGTCTGCGCAAAGGTAATAATCGCCAAATGTCTGTCGGGCCTGGGCTACGCCATTTTCCGAAATATCGATCCCCGTTGTATGGTAGCCCGCCTGATTCAGGGCGTAGGTAAAATAGCCAAGTCCCGACCCGATTTCAAGAATTTTGAGGTCTTTCCGGTGTGCAGCCATTTCCTGAATGATTTTTACAGCCGCCCAATAGGCCGCTTCGGCATTGGCCAGATATTGCAGCGGGTCTTTGGCTTTTTTGATTTCTTTCGGATAACGGCAGTAATGGCTGTATCCCCTTCCGTACATGTATTCGTAGATCTTATTATTTTCGATGCGCGGCATTGAAAACTGTGTATCACAGGCAGGGCAATGGTATATACTAAATACATCAGGCTTCATAAACCCCGGACAATGTTCCTCTGCCAACCGGGCGCTTGCGCCACAGAGCGGGCATTCATTTTTTTGCATAGATTTTCGTCAATTGGATTAATAACTAATATAACATCTTGCAAAATTACACAAAAAGAGTGGAACTATATAGTATAGCTCAGCGAAGTCTGGTTTTTCTTTTTCACCCCCCCTGTCAGTAATCTATTATTATTGGAAATTCAGTGCGCTTGGGAGAGGGGTTGAATGCGCCGAAATAGGAGATGTATATCTTCCGTTCGTGGGTATCTATTGAATAGATATTAAAACTGTTACTGGAGATGCCGGCGTTTTCACGACGTACGCTGTTAAAGACTACGCCTGTGTTCGACGCCGCCTGATTGGTGCAAAGAATCATCCGCTGGGGGAGTAACTGTTCGTTGGCATTGCTCAGGCCTTCTACATCGAAAAGGGCGAAGACATGGGCATGTCCTCCCAGATAGCAGATAAATTCGCCTTTGCTTTCGCTGAAATCATAATCAACGATACGGGGGTCCTGCGAGCGGAGAATGTTGCCAAACGTCTTCCGGATGGATGTTCTGCTTCGGAAGGCTTCGATGATTTCAGGGAATAACTTACAGGTGTGTATAAAATTTCCGTCTATCAAATAGGTAGTAGTATCTTTTCTATAGGGCTGGAAGGGATAGTGGGTTAATACAATGACGCTGTGTTGTTCGGACATGTTCTGCTTCAAGGCTACATTGGCAAACCAATCGATCTGGGCCTGCGAGTACACGGCATTTGCCAGTGTATTATATTGATTATCCGGCTGGTCGGTCATGTCTAAGGCGATAAAACGGATGAATCCACCCATCGGATTCTGTACATCTGCATAATAGTAGCTATTTCCGGCGGGTCTTTGCAGCGGATAGTTTCCTTTATTGTTAAAGGCGTTTGCCAGTTCCGCCGAACTAAGGTATTCACTTTTTGAACGTTCGGTCATATTGCTGTCGTGATTGCCGTAGCAGGGGAAGGTGGGTATTCCGTTATCGGCATAAAGATGGGTATAAAAAGAATTAAGGTATACAAGCGCCGCTCTTTTTGTTCCTCCGCTGATATGGTCGCCAGTGGCTACCATCGCATTTATCTTCAGCTCGCTTTGATTAGAAAAAGTAACCGATCCTATCAGGTTATTAGGCAATTGATAGTTATTATCGACCGACCAGTCAGAAACATGTACATCAGAGATATGTACCAGCTTGAATCGCTCAACGGGATTGGCAGTGTCTGCTTCATTATACATAATAGCAGCTAAGCGAGTAGCCGCCTGCTTATTGTTTACCATATAATAAAAATCATATTCATTGCTTCGTAATGAGTATGGAGTGTCGTCGCAGCAAACAAAACATATCGCGCACAACAGAAAAATACCTGCTTTCTTCTTTAAATCGGTCGTCATCATTTAGTTCTTTGTCCGGGTTCAAAGACAAAAGTAGTAAATAAACTTCCAACAAAAAACAGAGGGATTAAAATATAGTTCCATTTCTACTTTAATGAGTATCTTTGCTCGCAGTAAAATGTATAAATGTACGATTGAAAGCTGGCTTACATTCGCTCAAAAAAACCAATGGATAAAAGAGTGAAGATATACCAAGGCGATGCCATTGAGCTATTTAAGTCTGTTAAATCAGAATCGATAGATTTAATAGTGGCTGATCCACCCTATAATTTAAACAAAGACTATGGGAATGGCTCAGACAGTAAGTCTTTTGAGGAGTATATTGAATTTACGAAGCATTGGACAGGGGAAGCTTGCCGGGTGTTGAAGCCTACAGGGACAATCTATATATTTATGGGCTTTAGATTTATATCCTATCTATATAAAATACTTGAGCAGGATCATACGTTGCGCTTCAATAATTGGATTTGTTGGTTTTATACGCAAGGTATAGGAAAAAAGAAAGGATTTTCTCCGAGGCATGATGACATATTGATGTTCACAAAGACTGACAAATTCATTTTTAATATAGATGATGTAAGAGTGCCGCAGAAATTCTATCGCTCTGTCAATAATATGAGAGGCGCAAATCCTGGTGATGTGTGGGAGTTTTCTCATGTGCATTATTGTCAAGACAATAGACAAAATCATCCCACACAAAAACCAGAAGGACTTATAGAAAGAATGGTTTTAGCTTCTTCTAATGAAAACAACTTGGTATTAGACCCCTTTGCCGGAAGTGGTACAACACTGAGGGTTTGTCAACAATTAAATAGAAAATGCGTTGGTTTTGAGCTATCAACCAATTATGTTGAACAAATAGAAAGAAGGTTATCCGAATCATTTAAAGGATTTGACAGTATAGACCCCCGTATGGAGCGCGTTCCTAATGACTTAAATGACAAAGAGGTTCGAGAGGTCTATCTCGACAATCATGCTAAATGGTTTCTGAAAAATCACAATGGGGCAAAAGACGTTTTCTTCAAAGAAGTAGAAGCTAAATACGGACATAAAGAACGTAAAAGTAATACTATACAAAAGACGTTATTTGACTAAT
>JAISCM010000227.1 GCA_031265595.1 Tannerellaceae bacterium | reverse complement strand
GGAAAGTAGACTTAGTAGAAGAAGGAATGTTGCAATCATTTGCACTTGAAACCGCCGAAAGAGATAAAGTATTGATTTATGAGAAGTCCTGAGCAGGATAAAGAACGAATAAAGCATATTCTCGAAGCAATCTTATCAATGAGTCCAGACGAAACATTTTTTTCAAGAATGACACTCGATCCTGAACAATTGAATGATGGCACAGATTAGATTTGTTATCTCAAATAAAAACAATAAATAATATGACATTTGAAGAGCTTAATAAAATATCAAAGGAAGAGTTTGATAAACTTCCTCAAGATGAACGAGATTTCTTTTTTTAAACTATTCAAGAAAGAGCAAGAAAACATCTGGGAATAGGTGAAGATGGTCCTGACAAAGGATTTTACTTTGGTCCTTTAGATGACGATTGAAAAAATGTTTTATACTAAAATAATCTACAAAAATGGAAACAAAGAAAGAGGCCGTAGACACATCAGCGGAAACACGATGGGAGAAATCGAACAAAAGTTATCTAAATTATCTGAACTATTTGGACAAAAAGAAAGATCGTTTTGACTTAACATTCATCGATCTTCTATACATATCTAATTTTAAAGGAGGGAATGCTACTATCCATGAGGAAGAGGATGATATTAACAGAAAGCTAAAATCATATACTGAAAAATTAAGGGAGATGAATACCTTATATGGTGGTAAATCATTAAGAGACTTAACAGATTCCGAAATTAACACGCTTATCGATAAGATAAAAGAAGTTTGCGATTTAACAAAGAAGGAAGGAGATACAAACATAGATGGTTTCAGCGTATCCTATCTATCGGCTCTACTTAATGCTTATTTCCCGGATTTAATACCTATAATAGACAGAAGAGTCCTGATTAATTTGGGATTGGTAAAAGAAAAGGACATTGATTCAACCGTACATATAAAAAATATTTACGCCCATTACGGAGAGCTAATCCGTGAGTTTGCCCGTTTGATGAAAGATGATAAAAGAAGCATGAGAGAAATAGACCGAAGCTTTTTTATATTAAAACTCAATGTCGTTTAATTAAGCAAAGCCATAAAACTATACATGATCGGCAGTAGTTGTTTTTCTTTTCTGAAAAATTCATAATTCATAATCTCCCTTCCCCGGTGGAAGCAAATTGTAAGGGTGGAACGAGCACGTTTCACCCTGCTTCCCGCTTCTGTAAAGGGTTTGAGGCGTCTGGTGGAAGGTGGAACGTGTTATAAAAACTATGGTGTATAGGGATTGGATTACTTATAGTCCGGATACAAAAGGTATTTTTTGCGCAGGGCTTTGTATTCGGTTAGTTCTTGCTGCCAGGTGGTGCGGATTTCGTCTTCGCTCATGCCGAGGATCAGTTGGCGGCGCAGTTCTTTTGTGCCGGCTAATAAGTCGAACCATTCGGGGCGGCTGAAGAAGAAAGCCTGGTTGTCTCCTGATTTTTTGTAGAAATCGAGGAGGAATTGCAGGGAGAGGCCGCCCTTGAAAGGGTATTCACGCAGGTCGGCGCCGTAGCATAGTTTGTTTTTCTGCAACGGGTTGGTGTCGAAGCCGGGTAGCGATTTGGGCGTAAAGGTGAACGTTCCGTACTTCTCGTCGGGGTAGCCAATCACCTGGAAAGGGAAATAGGTGCCCCGGCCTATGCTGAATGTTGTTGCTTCAAAGAGGCATAAGGAAGGGAAGAGGCGGACAGACTGGTCGTTGGGCAGGTTGGGCGATGGCTTTACGGGGAGCCAGTAGGGCTCGCCATGCGCCCAGTTCTGCATGGTTACAACCTGAAGGTTGCAGGTTACTCCGTTGGCAAGCCAGCCTTCGTTATTGATCATCTGCGCCAACTCGCCCACCGTCAGGCCGTGAAGGATGGGAATAGGGTCTACGCCTACAAATGATTCAAAGCCTTTTTTACGGATGGGGCCGTCTACGAAGTCGTTGGGATTGGGGCGGTCTGATACGATAAAAGCGATATGATTTTCGGCGCATGCTTCCATCACGTAGTGCATCGTGCTGATATAGGTATAGTAGCGGGCGCCTACGTCTTGAATATCGAATACCACCACATCCAGCCCTTTCAACTGGGCGGGCGTAGGTTTATGGTTCTTTCCGTAGATAGATACGATCGGGATGCCGGTCTTCTTGTCTCTACTGTCTTTTATTTCTTCGCCGGCGTCGGCCGTACCACGGAAACCATGTTCGGGCGCCAATACCTTTGCTACCCGGATCCCCCGGCTTATGAATGTATCCAGCAGGTGCGTATTGGTTTTCTCCAGGATAGACGTCTGGTTTATCACCAGGCCTACCTGTTTATCTTTTAATAATTCGTAAAACATATCCATCCGTTCGGCGCCCAAAATCAAGGGGGCGGCGGGCTGGCTCCAGCCTGTCAGCCACAAAAGCAGACAGCTTACTACTAACATCGTTCGCATTATTTATACCATCTCCTATTTAGTCATCGCGGGCAAATGTAGTAAAAGTCCGGATCATTCATTACATTTGTATCGGCAAATCTTGTTGTATATGGATGAAAGGATGAATCCGGTTGATATTATATCCCATTATTATAGCGTTGAGTCTGATGCTTACCGTATATTAGTGGCTCATAGCCGTGATGTTACGGACAAAGCATTGGCCATAGCGCATGCACATCCGGAGATGGATCTCGATACGGCTTTTATAAGCGAAGCGGCTATGCTGCATGACATTGGTATGTTTATGTGCAACGCTCCGGATATAGATTGCCATGGCGATGCCGATTATATATGCCATGGGTATCTGGGCGCTGAGTTGATGCGTAAAGAAGGGTACCCCCGCCATGCGCTTGTCTGCGAGCGCCACACCGGGGCAGGGCTGTCGGAGGAAGAAATAATAGCGGGGCATCTTTCATTGCCCCATCGCAACATGCTGCCGGTATCGCTGGAAGAGCAATTAATTTGCTTTGCCGATAAATTTTATAGTAAAACGAAATTGGGTAAAGAAAAGTCTATAGACAGGGTAAAGAAAAGCCTTTCCAACTATGGCGAGGCGGGCCTCTTACGCTTTGAGCATTGGTGTAAGCTTTTTTATATGCTATTGTTTGCTGTGCTGGCCGGAAGCATGACGGCCCTACAGGCGCAGGAAGTAACGGATACGGATACCATTCCGCCTGTAGCCTCGCCCGATACGGTTCCCCGGCAGGGTACACTGGAGGCGCCGGTAAGCTATACGGCGTCTGACTCGATCATT
>JAISCM010000204.1 GCA_031265595.1 Tannerellaceae bacterium | reverse complement strand
TTTACCATGAACTAATCTATCCTACGTGAAGTATAAGTAGTCAGATCGTAAAGAAGTAATTGTTTGGTCGTATCCTATTGATCGTCTCACCCAGGTGATACACCTGCCTCACCCGGGTGATACACCTGCCTCACCCGGGTGATACACCTGCCTCACCCGGGTGGTCCACCTGTCTCACCCGGGTGGTCCACCTGTCTCACCCGGGTGGTCCACTTGTACCACCTGGGTGGTCCACCCGTACCACCCGGGTGGTACGATCAGTGGTACGCCATGGAAATACGAAACAGATACGATCCGGCCAATAGTTTTGTACGAAGAAACAGCTACTTTTCGGGAATAACATCAAAGTAATTCAAGGTCTACATTACATAATAGACTTGAAAAGTCTGATTTTCATAACCGTAGGTCATCGACCTGCGGAAAGAAACCCTGCCCTGCCCATTGCCGGGAAGGCAAGACTGGGAGGCCGGGAAGGCAAGACTGGGAGGCCGGGAAGGTAAGACTGTGAGGCCGGGAAGGTAAGACTGCGAGGCCTGAAAGGTAAGACTGCGAGGCCTGAAAGGTAAGACTACGAAGCCTGAAAGGCAAGACTGTGAGGGCTGAAAGGCAAGACTGTGAGGGCTGAAAGGCAAGACTGCGAAGCATGAAAGGCAAGACTGTGGATTAAGTCCTGCCTTCCAGGCAGTGATAGGGGGATGACTTCCATAGCCGCAGGTCGATGACCTACGGTTATGAAAATATAGCCCTTTCGGGCTTTTAACCCCTACTTATTTGTAATTACTTCTACCTTCCTGTTGCTTTTCGATTGTAAACTCTTTTTAGATATCTTTATTGTTTTCGTTGTTGTTTTCGTTGTTGAAACGCTTATACTTGATGGTGTATAGGAGCCGTCATTTGTAACCTGAAAAGTGAAATTATTTCCATTGTGACTACATACCACTGTATATCTTCGTCCTGCCTGAAAATTATAGGGAGAATCGAAACAAAATTTAGCATCTTCCTCTCCAGGATAAGCATAGTAATATAAAACATAATGAGCGCCGGCAGGGATTTCATAGTATGGCGAAGTGCCGCTTTCCTCTCCAAATTCATGCCACGCAAGTATATAGTCCACAATATCATAGTCATCATCTTCTTCATCTAGTACATCGGCGCTGACTACTACCATATCTGTCATATAAAGATATGCCTTATCTTTTTCGAAACGTACCTGAGCCTTTTCCTGAGTGGGAGCGGGAGCGGAAGTTGTTGTAGTAAACTTAATCACAGAACCATAAGCAGTGCCTGCCGGATTGGTTACATACGCACGAATGTAATAGGTTGTCTTTGCAGTCAATCCTGTAATGGCCGCCATAAAATCGCCTGCGCTACTTCCCGAAACGATTGCTTTCGTAACGCCATTTCCACCAATCGCAGGGGTAGCTGCGCTTGCGCTATATACAAATCCCCGTTCGGTGTAGGCAGGATCGCCAACAGAAATAATAGTCCCATGGAATGTAGCTGTTGTTTCATCTACATCAGTAGGCGATTGCGTAGAAACGGAAGGCAACTCTGCTTTTGCTGTCATAAATTCCTTTACATCACCACATATAAATTCATTCCCGCTTTCTCCGATTTTCACAAATGCTCGTATATAATACCGGGTATCGGGAGTTAATCCTGTTAATGCGCAGGTGAAATTTTCATTGGTACCCAGGCCTTTGTCAGTTACATTACCGTCGCGCACGGCGGTAGAATAATCTTCCACCTGAGTCTTTTCCGTACCCCAGATAAGACCTTTTCGGCTTATAGTCTTACTACCTCCTTTTGAGGTAATATCTATAGTGCCTCCAGACATGGCAGAAATACTTGTGATATCTGTTACGTCGTTTGTGGTAATTTTACCTGTAAAGTTGTAGTCTTCCGGCTCACAGGCAAAGCAAATAATAAGTAAACTAAAGAAAAATATAATCTTTTTCATTGTCGATAATTTTTATAAATGTTAAAAAGCCCAACCAATTCCTATCTTCCAGGCGAATGAAGCCTGATCGGCGTATGAAAACCCAACCCCCGTATTGAGGTTGATATGCCGGGCCAAACGAGCATCATACCCTACCAAAGCAGACCAACCGGAGACGAGTTTTACCTTACCTACTCCAAATTCTCCATTATTATAATAATACGTATCTGTTTTTTCTGTATTAATAGTTCCATAATGCACAGACATACATATACCACTTAAATTAAAGCCCCTACCGGGACGAAAAGGAAATAACTTAGCGCCCACCGACCAATGCAACGATTTATCTTCAAAATCGGATAATCCCATGCCTACTTCCAGACCTACTCTACGGTATTTAAGACGGGCATAAGATCCTATGCCGCCGATTGTGATGCCGGAACCTACGCCAAGCGCCATATCGAAATTCTTCTCTTCTTCTATTACGTTTTTGGGATCAATCTTAATATATTGCGCTTCTACTGCACGTACATTGGTTACATTCACTCTGCTTTCTTTAAATCCTTCTGCCGTGATACTTATAGAATAAAGTGATATTTGACCGATTTCAGTATCAGTAGGCTGCACACAGAGCACATACCGGTTTTTCTCTTTATCGAAAGGGGATACATTCTTTAAACGATCCGGGTCTACAGGAATACTGAATTTCAAATTGGGAATTGCCGTGGAAAATACAATTACCCCGTCAGCGCGTTCACATACCAGATCAAAGATCTCTTTATGTGGATTGTCATACTTTTCAATAACAAACTCATTCAATATTCCCAACTGCGAAAATATAGATGTTGTACTAAAAAGAAATAATAAAATCAAATACTGTTTCATAATCAAATTATAATAAATCATAATCAACGGAAATGTCCTATCCCAATAATATCTTCTGGATTGTAATGAACGGCATCACCTTCGCTATTTTTCAATGGCTGCCAGGTACGTACCCAAATGAGCGGATTGTTTTCATCTTTGTAATCAATCATCAAAAATAACCATCCGGTATCGTGATATCCTCCCGAGGCATTCCAATCCTGTTGCAGTGTAACGCCATAAATATTGGGATTCCCTTTGTCTCGAATTACCACAATATTATCAAACTTAACATTGATATATTTATTGGCATTGAAGACCTTTTGTAGGTTAGTTAAGTACGATGCTTTGTTTTGAATACTATACGCTATTTGGGGTGATGTGGATACAGGTATATCTCCCCTCTTTTGTTGCTTTAACAGTTTACCTGTAATAATCAACGCATCTTCACTAAACACAGCATTCAAATAGGTTGAATCCTTCCGGTTGTATGCCGTGCGGAACGTTTCTACAAACTCCAGAATTATCTGCCTGTATTTCAAATCGCTTGTTTCAGTTGAATTACCTATTATTTTGATATATTGATGAGGTGCAATAGCAATATACAGATCATTGATTTCTCCTCCTTGGGTAAATTCAAGTACAATATTCTGATAATGGTCTTCGGGGTTATTGCCTTGTGTAAAATACACAGGAATATTCCTTACCTGATAGCCATTTGATGATTTCAATACGCGTGCCGTAATGCTCGTTTCGGTACTGAAAAAATGACTTGTAGCCCATAAGGTCTGAATCCGTTTGTTTACCTCATCAGTCACATTGGAAAGCTTAAGGCCAGACTTGTTTTGATCATACGCGCTGTTAATTTCAGCAAACAATGCTTTTGCGTTGGTTTGCATTTTTTTCCTGATATGATCGGGCGCTGTTTCCGAAAACAGAAACTCGGTTGTATGTTGTGCATTCAATTGTGTGCAGAGCATACAACCCAAAAGGACGATAACTAAATGCCGGATGTAATTGTAGTTTGTCATATTTTTTCGATATTTATTTATTTTTCTGTAGCATATACCATAAAAAATAGGCCTCCTTGTTGTAGTATTGTTCGGGGTTTTGTATGGATTTGCCCGAAAGCAGATCCACACGGGAACTGCTGCCAGCATCAAGTAATGCAGACAAGGTTTCACCCTCGGTAGTAAATACAGCAATAATACATTTTTCAGGATTAGAGAAGCCCACCGAGCTGTTTTTCCTGCTTCCACGAACCAGTCCATTTATTGTTGCCACACGCCTTACGTCATTATACGTCTTACAGGCAATCAAATCCTTTAAAACCGGATCGTTGGTTGGCACAGGCGTTCCTTTTTCTTTCGGCGCAGGAGCTACCGGTTGAGGGTTGGGAGGTGGCGGCGGTTTGGGTGAAACAGGCTTTTTGGTGATAACAAAGACGCTGTCTTTGGCAATCCAGGCCAATATTTTAACTTTGCCTTGTTGCTGCAACTGGTCAAAATTGGCGCCCGTTTCTATGGCTTTTAATATTTCATCTTGTTTGATAGATTGTAGTACTACATCCTGGATCATCAACATTTTCATTCCTTCAAAAGCGCCCTGTCTGGCATTATCCGCATTGAAATCGGAACATTCATCCCAATAATATTTGTCAGACGTTTTGATTTCGTTTTCTCTTTCTTTCGACAAATAAGTTTGTCCACAAAGAGAAGGTGCGAAAAGCATTATCAGTAAAACTATTACTATAAAATTTGATTTATTCATATCTAACTTATTTTATTTATCCAATAATGTTTTTACGTTTTGCTGGGGAATGTTTGAATATAACTGCATTTTCATTGTTCCTCCGTTTAGTAAATCGTCCAACGAAATAGAAACATACGCCAGATGAATACTGTTGGCATTACGGTCGCTTAGTATAAGTGTTCCTGTCAGTTTTTCTTTTTCAAGTGATTCTACGCCGAAGTAGCGATCGTAATCACGCGAAAAATAGTCGTCGAAATCAACACTTTCTACAGTATATTCCCTTATTACTTTTCCGTACATCCGGTGTGTGATATTGATTTTGTAATTGTTTCTGACAGGCATAAGCAAGACGTTAGAAAAAGACTCTGCAATTAATGATTTATCAAAAGCAAGGTTATAGACACTATCTGCTTTTATATAAACTAAATCATTGTTGATTTGCGGAATCATAAACGAGTCTCCTTTATCAACATAGATCGTATCGTGAACCAGTTGCAAATAGGAATGATCGGGTGTGGCATCGCTTTTGTTTGTAAGACTATTGGTTGCTGCCCGGTGATTTTTTAACTGAATGGCCAGGCGGATCTCTCTTTCCTTTTTGTCCATTCCGGTTATCAGTTCACTATCTGCTCTGAAGCGAAAAGACAATTCCTGTTCATTGGCAAAAAGAAGTCTTACATCATAGTTCTTACCATCATAATTTACAACAATGTTGTGATATGTTTTCAACAAATTCAATAAAACCCGTTTATCCTGCAATACGTTATGTTTAACAGGCGTATTATTCAACAAAATTGTTAATCCGTTTTCTTTATGAGTAATCAGCGTTTGATCAATATCGTCTGACAGAAACATCGTAAGCAATTCTCTTTCAATAAAACGAATGATCACATTATCAGTTGTAGCCGTACCGGGCAGAAAACGGTAGCCGATATGATCCAGCACGTGATTCTTATCCCAACTGAAAATGAGAGGTACAGTCTCATTCTGCACCACATTACGGCATAGAACAACCCTGTTCATCTTTGTTGTATCGGAAACTAAGCACGCGTTGGGTAGTGACCAATAAAGATTTTGTAACAACTGCGAATAAAACACCTGTTGCGCTTTGCCATTCGTCAATGCCAGGGTTGCAAATACGGCAAGGATTATAATTTTTAATTTATTCACAGACATCTCCATTAATCTTTAGTTAAATCGTAAGGATTAAAGCGTTTTGGAGCAATGATCCGTTCTTTGATACCGCCACTTTTGTTATACAAATAACCACTGACAATATCTCCGTTACCCCACGAGCCAACGAAATAATCGCCTGCTTCGGCATAATGGGCCGGGTTATTCGTATCATGTTTTGCAATCTGAGTACGCTTGTTGTAAGTCATTTTCCCATCGCCTTCCGGGATTCCGTTCTTTAAATCGCCGGCATAATGACCAAAAGAGTACGATTTGGCATTAGCATTAGCAGAAGAAGAAGGAGAAGGAGGGTTAGAAGGAGGATCAGAAGGAGCCTCGCTTTGCTCTAACTCATGAACAGTTACAGTAATTTGCCGGCAAACCGAAGCCTCATCATCCCCATTTTCCCAGCGGCCATAATACGTTGTTGTTTCGGTTGGTATTAGTTTTAAATTATTTCCTTCTCCAACAAGATCCCCACCGCAACTACCGGAGTACCACCTGAAGATTTTCCCATTTCCACCGGAATAGGATAAAACTACACTTTCTCCACGTTTTATCGACAACATGTCTTCACCTATGTCAGGCGGGTTAAGACTGGTCGTATCATTGATCGTATCATTTTGAGATATAGGAGACTCCGGGATCGGGGCAACGTCAGATCCAGCGTTTCTGTTGAGAACAAAATAACTGCCAACTCCTAACCCAATAACTCCCAGGATAACGATAATTCTAAGTATCCAGTTAGGACGTCTTTTTGTTATTTCCACCAGCATACCTTGACATTCAGGGCACTCAAAATCGTCGCCTAAATTCACTTCTACGGGCTCCTGTTTGTCAGCAATCCCACAATTACCGAAATTAATACATCGCCCTGTTTTCTTTACTAAATTAGTTGCTTTCATAATTTTTCTGTCTTTTCAATTATACCTATTGCCTCTACTGCCTGTTCGCCGAAAAATTGACATTCAGCCATTCCTTCGTTTCCTCCAAATTCGGGAATAATAATATCACTATAAAGTTGCTGAATCTTTATTATCAGCTCTGCTTGTCTATCTCTGTGCAAATACTTATCCTTTAATTCTTTTTCTGATTTTTCACGTAAATATTCACCAAATGCTTCGGTAAAAACATTCGACATAAATGGGATTTCTATAAATTTCTCAGCTATCGGATTTAATACGGGCCGGCCGAGCCTATTGATTTCAATTGTTCCGTAAGCGCTGTTACCTGTTCCATCATTCTTGTCGGTATATTTTACAAAACCCATTGCATAAGCAAGAATCAAATAAGGAAGGTATTTTTTACGAATATCGGAAGGAAGTAATTCTTTTGCCACAAATAAATTAGGGAAATTCTCACCTGTCCCTTCCGTATGTAAAACGGTACGGTTTTGACGCGCTTCGTTCGGATTATTTATCAGGTAATCATACTTTTCTTTCAAAAGCGGCAAATCTTGTAAAATACGCAACGGGAAACAATTAATGATACTTAAAATAGCAATTTCGTTTTTACGGGTTCCATTTTTATCCACTTTCACAAGAGTACCACTTTCTACAGCATTCACCAACGTTGTTTCTAATGTATTCGCGAATTCTTGAACAGTTTCATTCCCTTCTATTGCCGGTAGATTTATTAAAATAATTTTATTGAAAATAGAGATCCCGAGTTTAGGAATTGCGTTATTGGCAATGGCGCGTTGAATTTCGGTTCGATTTACCGTTGTAAAAACGCCACATTGTTCAATAATATTCCTTGCGAAAGTTTTCAAATCATCTTCTGTATTATATTTTTCACTCAACTGCTGAATAATGTTACGATTGATTAATTTCTCATGGTCTTCAATAAAGATTTCGTTATGGATTGAAATTGCTTTTTCCCTAATGGAAGTATCAAAAATATGAAAAATAGTATCAACGGAGATTTCAGCATTTGCACGAATAAATGTATGTTCAGATCCAATTAATTCATTCAACCTTCCGCGGAATTCGGATGCAATATTCTCATTTCGCTTTTTATCTAATATAACGTTTTTTGTGAACGCTTTAACGGCTCCATTATTGTAAAACCGAACAATGGCTTCCTGTAGATTTTTATTTGAAACCGTACCATTGTCTTGCAATCTGACACCTATATTTTTGTCCGTTTCTTCTATGGCAATATTAATGATATTTATAAAATGCTCAATCCGGGTACGAAGCGTATTTAATTTCACAAGTAAAAGAACCAATAATTCAGTGGAAAAATTCAACCCTTCTATTTCAGTTCTTTTGATATAATATTGAGATAAGATAGTAGCATGTCTTTGAATTATCTTGTTTTTCTTTATAAGACCACCTATCAATCCTAAATTTGACCAGTCGGCCAGATTTATCTTTCGTACATTCTCTAATTGTTCAAGCGTCTGATTTTCGGTTGTTATTTTCCCGTCAATATCCCTGCGTCTTTGACTAATGCTTTCAATAATTTTATCAATTAACTTTGTTAAATCAAAGAGGGAGAGATCACCTGTAGTCCATTTGTCAAAAATAAACCGTTCAATAATATCCGTAATTTGTTCAGCGTGTTCCTCTTTTGCCTGTAGTTTATCATCGTAAAAGTTTTTCACGCCAACTCTACGGAAAAACTTTTCATACCCTTCCTTGCAAAATAGTTCCAATCTATTTAAAGGTAAATTTTCATTACGCGATTGTTCCACCCATGCTGGAATAACATTGTTCCAATAATCGGCTATGCCATTCCATTTTCTTTGATCAGTATCCAAAATAGGTTTATCTAATTTCAGATGCTGATCTGTTATTCGCCAACGCTCCAGTTGTTCAGGTTCTTTTACATACGAATTAAAATCAATATGGGCAGGCACATCCCTAAATCCCAAGCCATCGCTCCAATGATTAAAACGCAGTTGCAACAATGCCTGGCGGCCAAAATTATACGTAAAATATTCAATGATTTCTTCTTCGGGAATAACAATCCGCTTTATACCAAAAGAACCAAATGTTTTAGAACGGATAAGATCTATTTCATTTCTTTTTACTCTTTCATTATTTTCAAACAAAAAATCATCAAAATTCTCGAAACTATAAAAACGATTAAAGTCTTCCGTATTATCGTTTTGTTCTAAAAATATGCGGCTAAAAGCAAAATCGGAAACAACTTTAGGAATACTCTTAAAGGAGTCTAATACTTTGCCGTGTTCGTTAATATTTGAATAAACAAACATACCATTAACCACTTTTTGAGTAGCAAATGATACCCGGTCTGCCCAGCCTGTCACATCGTATGGTAAATATTTTTTCACAAGCAATGCTGAAAGCTCTGTTAATGCCGCATACCCGTTAGCCTGATACCGCCCTGCATCGCAACCAGGAGGAATATTTTTTTCAGGTACCATACAATAAACGACAATATCTGCACCCGACTGCCTGTTTTCCAATATCGTGTTGGAAAATTTATTTCTTGTTTGCGTAATTACATCAATAATACTGCCGGAACCTGTTCCGCCGGCCAATCCTGTAAAAATATGAATTGTAACAGAGGCTTTCCCTGATTTTTCCACTACTTTCATGTGTTGACTACTTAGCGTATGCAAAAACGACTGTATGGAAGCCCCAAACAAAATTCTACCGGCTCTTCGCTTTTGGCCGGCAGCGGCTCCAAGTGTTCCAATTGTTTTTTGCATGACTTCGGGGTCGCCGATAAATCCGCTCAGGCCTGGGAATCCGCCCGGATTTTCAAATACAGTGTCAAGTTCAATGCCTTTAATATTAACAAATTCATTGACATTAAAAGAAGCATCTTGTCCCTGTACTCTGAACGTGATATCATTCGGCTTCATCATTTCGTCTGTAGAATCTACATAAAAAAAACCTATTGGCAGATTTTTTCTTTCGTCTTCTTTAAATTCAGCAAACAGCCTTTTGCGAAATTCTTTCAGCACCTTCCCTCCAGTACCGCCTAATCCTATTAAAATATGATTTTCCATGTCAAAAAAAATTCATTTATGATTGTTAATTTTACTGCCGGGTAAGTTGAACTCCACTTGTGATGTGTAGAATTGATATGGAGAGCATCCAAAGGTAGATAGTCTCTTTATTTTTAGTTCTTTCATGCTATTTATCATTAAGCTTAGTTTGCAATTCAGTGTTTTTCCGTGTTTTTTATGACAAAGCCCACATGCTTGCAAATATATAAAATATTATCTAATAAGAAAATATTAATGAAAATGTTTTTTAACCACAAAATGACGTCATTTTACCGGGTGAAAGGAAATTGAATGGGTGGAACGTGCTCCTTCCACCCTGCTTTCCGCTCTGGGAGCTGGTTTTGAGCGCCTGGTGGAAGGTGGAACGTACTTTATAAAAGTACTCTGAGGAGTAAGGGTAGTAAGGTGTTAAAGAGTAAGAAAGTTATATTTTTCAGCTTTCAGGTTGTGTATAAATGGTTGTGTGTAAATAATTTTGGCTGAAAGAAGGTTTTTTAGCCTCCTTTCAGCCTCTAAATTACGAGCCGGCGAAAGGAAAAAAAAGTCTTCGCGAAGTGTTGAGTAAATCATCGCGAAGTCTTTTCTAATTCTTCGCGAAGTCTTTGGAAGATCTTCGCGAAGTCTTTTTTATATCATCGCGAAGACTTTTTTATATCATCGCGAAGATTTTTTTCTACTATCAGGATGAATGTCCCTGTTTTTTTACTTATGCAAAGAAATGTTTACTTTTGCCGTTGTCTTACTAATATGAACGATAGGCGTATGATTTATATAGGGGTTGTTTTGGGCTTTTTATTTATCGCAGCCGTTTACCTGTACAATAAGCTGGTGAAGAGCAGGAACCGGATGCAGGAGGCGTGGAGTATCATGGATGTTTTCTTGAAGAAACGCCATGATTTAATTCCTAACCTGGTGGATATTGTGAAGGGGTATGCTATCCATGAGCGGACGACCCTGGAAAATGTAACCCGTTACCGCTATGAAGCGATGCAGGCCGGCGACAGGCAGACGCAGATAGCCTCGGAAACCGGATTGGGCGAATTGCTCGGCCGGTTGCTTGTATCGGTAGAACAGTATCCACAATTGACGGCAAACGAGCGCTTCCTGAAGCTTCAGCAACAGATAACGGAGATGGAGCATGAGCTGGAAATGGCGCGCCGCTACTATAATGGTACGGTGAGGGAGAACAATATTTGCCGGGAAAGTTTTCCGTCTAACATCATAGCCGGGATGTTTCGTTTTCCAAAAGGGGTGTTTTTTAAGAGTTTTTTATCCCTACTGTTTTTAGCGTTGAGCAGCCTTACGCTGTGGGCGAACGAAGCGGAAAGAGTACAGCGTTTTCATGCCGATATCCGGGTAGATACTACCGGGCGGATCGAGGTAAGCGAATCGATCGTTGTCTATGCGGCAGGTGATGCGATACAGCGGGGCATCGTACGGGTAATGCCGCTATACCGGACAGATAAAGACGGGAAAAAGCATACAATGAACATCGGGCTCCTTTCGGTTCAATGCAATGACCGCGACGAGCCGTATAGCGCCCAGACGGAAGGCAATGACCTCGCTATCTATATCGGCAACCGTGATGTGTACCTCACGCCGGGCGTTTATACCTATCGTATCACTTACGAAAGTGATGGACATATCGGCTTTTTCGACGATTATGACGAGCTTTACTGGAATGTGACCGGCCATGAGTGGGCCTTCGCCATAGACGAGGCCTCGGCTACCATCCGGCTACCCGGCGGCGCTTCGCCTGTTCATGCGGCTTGCTATACCGGCCCGGCCGGCTCTACACAAAGTAACTGTATGGCGGAAGAGGCGGCGAATGGCCTTACCCTTCGTACAAAAGGGCGATTGGCGCCCCGCGAAGGGTTTACGGTAGCCGTATCCTTTCCGCGGGATACGATCAAACGCCCTCCTCCCCCTACCCGCCTCCAGGCTTTTTGGGAAACATACAGAAAGATCATTTGCAGCACGGCCCTGTTTGTTTTGATGGGATGCTTTTACTTCTTTACCTGGCGGAAAGTAGGGAAAGACCCCGAGAAGCCGGTTGTTATTCCCACGTTTAAACCTCCGCATCAATGGTCGCCCGGCGTAGTGGGGTATTTGTTCAGGAGGAGGTATGACAGCCGGGTTTTCACCTCCGTGCTGGTAAGTATGGCTGTAAAAGGCGCCATACGTATTGTCAGCGAATCGAAAAAATATACGTTGGAGGCAGTTGATAAAGGGAAGGCATTGTCGAAAGAAGAAGAAAGCGTATGGAAAACGCTCTTTTCGTCTGCGGCCTCCGTTACGGTATCCGACAAGAATCATACCTTGTTTGCAGCTACTACCTCCCGGCTGAAAGGTATCCTGAACACCGACTGGCGCATCAAAGACTATTACCTCAAAAACATAGGATACATCGCATTGGGCGCCTGCCTGTGCGTCCTGTCGTCCGTCCTTTATCTCACGCTGACCGGTACGCTGTTAGACGCCGGAGACCTTGTCCTTTCGTGGCCCTTTCTTATCATCGGGGTCTTCCTGGTCTTTTCGTCTGTTAAGCAGGGGACTGTTACGAACATCCTCTTTCTTATCGTAGGGCTCATCATGCTCGTGCCTACGCTGGCGTCTCAATTTAGCTTATTATTCTACAAGGAGCCGTTTGCCGTCGGGTTCTTCCTGCTGATGCTTGCTTCGTTCGGGGTATACGTCTATCTGATAAAAGCGCCTACAGTATTGGGCGCTCAGACGCAGTCGGAGCTGGAAGGCTTCCGGCTCTACCTGAAAACGGCAGAAGAAAACCGCCTCAATTTACTGACGCCCCCCGACCGGACGCCCGAATTGTTCGAGCAACTACTCCCTTACGCCATCGCCCTGAACGTAGAAAATGAATGGGGCAAGAAGTTCGACAACGTACTGAAACAGGTAGATTACAAGCCCGGATGGTACAGCAGCAACCAGCCTTTCTCTGCCGGTAGCACGTTCGGCCATGTACTCGGTAACTCATTCCATTCGTCGATAGACCGCGCCCGGATATCCCCGGCTTCTTCCTCTCCGGGAAGCTCCGGCCCGGGAAGATGGAGCAGCGGCAGCCGTGGCGGAGGCTTTTCCGGAGGCGGCGGAGGCGGCGGCGGTGGAAGAGGTTGGTAAAGGCGTTTTGAATACTAAATTCTTTTTCTTACTTTTACGTCGGAAAAAATGATCCGATTTTTATGTCATGAAGAAGTTGTCATCTCTTATAGTTGTCTTTAGCTGTATACTGGCAGGTTCCTGCGCAAAGGAAGAAGGGGGCGCTCCTGCCGGCGCCGGCAGGCCCTTGTTTGAAGATACGCTGGTTCTCACGGCTTCGGTAAAGACCCTGGGGCTGTTTGACGCCATGTCGTTCGGTATAAAAACACACCAAAAGGATAACGAGAAAGGCGGGCTTGCCTACTACCTGGGCGAACGGCTGGATTCGGTAGTGTGGCAACTCCCCGGTATATTCCACGAAGTCTATACGGGATACCGTATGCCTATTGGCATGGAGCAGCGTTTTTACTTACCCGGCGCCTACGAAGCGAAAGTATGGGCCTATAGGGATAGCGTAGTAGTAGGGAGCGATTCCGTAAGGGTAGACGTAAGGCTTTCCGGAGATTTCCTCGGGATAAACTGGGGGACGGGAGAGGAAGCAACGTCGAGGTCATTCGATTTCGTTTCCCTGACAAAAGGTTTTTCCCTTACCCTCTACCACTCCATTTCGGAAACGCCTTATATGCTGCTATCCTATAAAGTGAACACCTATCCGGGCCGCGACCGATACAAGGAAGAAATAGCGGCTACCCGCTCGTTCTTCTACAACTATATCACCTCATTGTATGGAGCAAGCGAGGCTGTTTACGGGGGAGAAGACGTAACGCTGTCTCCTTTGGCCGGCGAATATACGGAGAGATTTGCAAATACATTGAACGGTCCGGCTACGGGTAATACGCCGTATTATCCCTTAGCCCTCTGGGAAGCGCCAGCCTGTCATATTGCATTGATAGGTTCTGCCCCTTCCACATCCGGCGATATTTCTGTTTCTTATTACAAAATAATAGCCGAACCGATAAGAATATCTATGTAAATGCTTATCTTCAACGCGATTTTTAATGAACTGATAATAACTAAAAGAACTAACTACATCTAATAAACAACGTTATGAATAGTATTTTATATTTATTGATAGGAACCTATACATTCGGACTGAGCGAAGGCATATACGTTTACAAATTTAATACGGAGACGGGCGCTTCGGAGTATATAAGCGTAGTAAAGGTAGATAATCCGTCGTATCTGGAGTGTACGGCTGACGGTAAATTTGTATATACCGTTAGTGAGAACGGGAGTGGGAAAGCCTCGGCCAATGCCCTCTCATTTGATAAAGAACAGGGGAAGCTTACCTTGCTGAATAGCGAATCTACGTATGCCGCGGCGCCGTGTAACATAGCGATAGACAAAGACCGCCAGCATGTAGTAACCGCCAATTACAGCGGCGGAAGCATCACGGCCTTTTCGGTGGATACAAGCGGGAAGCTTGTTTCCAACCCGCAATTGATCCTGTTTGAAGGGAACGGCGTTGATACGGTACGGCAGGAAATGCCTCATTTGCATTGTGTGCAATTCTCTCCCGACTATACATATTTATTTGCCGCCGACTTGGGAACGGATCATATCTACCGGTTGGAGACAACGCCGTCGGACTCTTTATTTCTGAATAGGGATTCGTTGAAATCATTTAAGGTAGCCGATGGCTCCGGCCCCCGCCATTTTGTATTTCATCCCACAAATAAATATATGTATGCAGTGACCGAACTGGGCGGAACAGTTATCGGATTCAATTATAATGACGGCGAACTGAGCGAGTTTCAAACCATCGTGGCAGATACCTTACATGCCAAAGGAAGCGCCGACATCGGTATTACGCCGAATGGTAAATACCTGTACGCCTCCAACCGGCGACAAGGAGACGGCATTGCCATCGTCTCTCTTAATGAAGCGGAGGGTATGCTGACAAACGTAGGCTATCAGCCCACCGGCATTCATCCCCGTAATTTTGTTATCACGCCAAATGGCAAATATCTTTTGTCGGCCAGCCGCGACGACAGCATCATCGAAGTATT
>JAISCM010000076.1 GCA_031265595.1 Tannerellaceae bacterium | reverse complement strand
AACACAAATATTCGCAGTTTCTTGTTTGACTGGTTTGATGCTCGTGAGAAATATACAAAAGACAGTCGTTTATCAATCCTCAACCTTGATGTTGATTATTATTTTTCGGAAAGCAATATTTACGAAGAAGATCGTATTCATGGAATAAAGAATGATATAGAATATGATATTGCATTATCTAATGCTTCGAGTGGATTACAATCAATCACTCCATTGATTGCGATGATAGAATATTTGACAAAATGGATATATAGCGAAGATAAAAAGTCTTTCGACCAGGAGGAACGACAACGAAAAGTAAATAATTATCTGATCGATGAAAAAATCCTAAAGCCGTATTTTAATGTAGATTCATTAATAAGTAGTGAACGAAACGAGAAAATAAAAGAACATAACGAGAAGCTAAAAGAAAACAACCCGGAAGCAAGAAAATGTTTTGATGATTACAGAGAGCAACTAATGTATTTATTTAACACTCAAAATTCTCAATTCATTATTGAAGAACCCGAACAAAATCTGTTTCCTGCAACACAAAAGGATATGATTTATCATTTCTTGGAAAAATGCTTAAATAAAGAAGATAACAGGCTGACGATAACCACCCATAGCCCATACGTTCTATATGCGCTGAATAATTGCATGTTAGGATATTTGGTGAAAGAAAAAATGTCAACGGATGATGATTATGTAGATTTGAAAAGTTTAAAATCGTCTATTGATCCAATGAATGTGTCAGTTTGGCAAATAACAGATGAAGGGACTATCAATAACATTCAAGGAGAAGATAATCTCATTGAAGGTAATTATTTTGATGCTTGCATGAAAGAATGAAGTATAAATAGCAGACCGGTTATGTCAAACCGATTAAAATCTAAAATAGTCTATATTCCAGAACAGTCTTTTCTATTATCTATCTGGTCTTTAAGTGCGCAACCGCTACATCCGCCGCAAGGATTGTTGTCGCGGCGTATCATTACGATCAAACGGTATACCTGATACCCTACATAAACAGTCGTAGCGATACCTATTATAACTACTACTACCAGTTGCCATCCATAATCCATAATTCATAATTCAAGTACCAACGTGCCTGCCTGATATACGATAAACGATACGATCCAGGCAAGCATACAGGTATAAACTACTACAAATAATCCCCATTTCCACGAACCGGCCTCTTTCGATATGGCTACAATCGTGGCTATACAAGGGAAGTAAATCAGCACAAACAGCATTAAGCTCAAGGCTACCAATGGCGTATATACGGGAGAACCATCCGGATAGGCGTCTTGTTTAAGCCGTTCGCGAAGCTTCTGTGTTTCTTTTTCTTCTTCCCCTGCTTTTTCTTCTCCTGTATAGAGCACGCCCAGCGTACTTACAACTACTTCTTTTGCCGCCATCCCCGTCAGCAGGCTTACACTGATTTTCCAGTCGAAGCCCAGCGGTTGCAATACGGGCTGGATGGTTTGCCCCAGCCTGCCTATGTAGGAGTTTTGTTGATGATCAATACCATCGTGCTTCGCTGTCTGAAGCGGGAAGTAGCCGAGAAACCAGATGATGATAGAAGCAAAAAGAATGATCCCCCCCATCTTTTTCAGGTATTGCCTGGCCTTTTCCCACATGTGGATAAGTATCGATTTGAAGGTAGGCATACGGTAGGGGGGCAATTCCATCACAAAAGGAACATCTTCTTCATTGAACAGGAAGCGCTTGAACAGCCGGGCCATCACCACAGCCAATAAAATACCCGATACATACAATCCCAGCAATACAACGTCTGCCTTCCCCGGGAAAAAGGCGCCGGCCAGCAATACATACACCGGGAGGCGCGCGCTGCAACTCATCAGCGGATTGACCAGCATGGTTATCAACCGGCTGTTGCGGCTCTCGATGGTGCGCGAAGCCATGATCGCCGGAACATTACACCCGAAACCCATCACCAGGGGGATGAACGACTTTCCGTGCAATCCCATCTTGTGCATGATCCGGTCCATTATAAAAGCCGCCCTCGCCATATAGCCCGAATCTTCCATAAAGGAGATAAACAAGTACAAGATCAATATGTTCGGCAGGAAGACAATCACGCCTCCCACTCCGCCGATAATGCCATCGATCAGCAAATCCTTCAGCGGCCCTTCCGGCATACGATGCTGCACGACGCTGCCAATCCAGGCCACGAGGTTCTCTATCCATTCCATCGGATAGGCGCCCAGGCTGAACGTTGCCATAAACATCACCCACATAAAGAAGATGAAAATAGGGAAGCCCAATACCCTATTCGTCACAAACAAATCGATGATCTGCGTACTCTTCATCGATTCGATCTTGCCCGGTTCGAACGTTTCGCGCAAGGCGCCGGAGATGAATCCGTACCGGGCATTGGTAAAGGCCGTTTCGCTGTCTTCCTGCAAAAGATTTTCTATTTGCGTAACATTCCCGTCGCGTACATTTAGTACAACGTCGCCTCCCGGTATATCCTTCATAAAAGCATCCGTTTCCGGATCGCCTTCCAGCAATTTGATGGCTATGTAGCGTTTAGACAGGCCTTTGGACAAATCACAATTCTCTTTAATGGCCGTCCTTACATTCGTTATGGCCTTTTCAAGGTCGTCGCCATAATTGATATGGATGTGGCGGATCACGGGATCTTTTTCTTCGTATACGCTGATCACGCGGTCGAACAATTCCTTTATCCCAAAGCCCGTTTTACTTATCACCGGGACGATGGGCGCCCCTATCATTTTTTCCAACGATTGATAATCAAACGTATCCCCCCGTTTCTGTAGCGCATCATACATGTTCAGCGCAATGACCATGCGTGCATCCATGTCTATCAACTGAGTGGTCAGATAGAGATTCCGCTCCAGATTAGACGCATCAATTACATTGATCACCACATCGGGATGCTCTTCGTTCAGGTGTTTGCGCACGAAACGCTCTTCCGGCGAATAAGCAGATAAAGAGTAAGTCCCCGGCAGATCTACTATCTTAAAGGTATAGCCATTTTGTTTAAACAGAGCATCTTTGGCGTCTACAGTAACCCCGCTGTAATTACCCACATGTTCGTGCGCGCCGGAAGCATGATTAAAAAACGTCGTCTTGCCGCTATTCGGATTACCTACGAGCGCCACATTGATCGTTTTACCCCTCTCAATCGCAATAGACTGTATGTCAGCCTGTGAAGATGTAATATACGAATCAAACCCTCGTTGTCGGGCAGCCTCCGAATCAGCCAGCCTGTCTTCACACCCAGCCATACAGACCACCTCGATCAAGGCCGCTTCGCTCCGTCGCAACGATACGTCGTAGCCCATTATTTTGTAATGGATCGGGTCTTTCAAGGGAGCATTCTGTATCACCTCCACCTCTTTCCCCCTGATAAAGCCCATTTCGATAATCCGTTTCCGAAAGCCTCCACGCCCCATCACCTTAACGATTATCCCTTTTTCGCCGGTTCGTAGTTCCGCTAATCTCATCTCCGTTACTTAGGTTGCATAAAATTATACAAAGTTATAAGTAAAAACGATTCCACTCAATACCTATATATAGGTATTCCTGTAAGGAAATCGACTTGCTGAAAGCTGGAAGAATTAATAAGAGTCAATTTATCAAATAATAGTTGTATTTTTGTAGCATGTAATATCTGTAATGTAGTAAAATATGGAAGCTTTAAATATTGAAATCGTTAATCCGAAAGTAAAAGTACTTTTGATGAATTTGTCGGAAATGCTGGCAAAACTTCGCAGGAATGAAGCCGAAGCTCCTTCGCTGGAAGAAATAACCGAAGAAGTGGAAACCGTTAGACAAGCCCGCTATGATGAAACAAATCAGAATCATTATTGACACGAACCTTTGGATTATACCGATGCCTGGGGTAGTTTTGTGTATTAATCACAGGAGATTTAAAATTCAATACTTTGCTTTTATAGTGCAGGCTTTCATAGTCGGCGCATAAATTTCCTAATCTGCCAATTTCGCGGGTATATTCATTGTCGGCGCCTTGAGCGCTTAATGCTCCGTTGGCTGTCGCTTCCTCGATTAATACATCAGTATAAGCCGAAACCTTTTGAAAAAGTTCAAGGCTTTCAATTTTTGTTACATTCTCAAATCTCGTTTCCATAACACTTTCAATACCCATTCTGCTTCTTCCACTGTATCAACCCAGCGTTGAATAGCGCTTCTTACATCTGCATGTTTTATGACAAAATCATCCAATATCTCTCGTTTCCGTATATTCATCTTTGCTGATAGTGAGTACAAAAATAACAAAAACTTCACAAATTGCAAAGGGTGCGCCCTTTTTGGAAATCGGTTATACCTTGTCAGCCACAGCCCGAAAGGGCTATATTTTCATAACCGTAGGTCATCGACCTGCGGCAGGGAGCAGGGAGCAGGGCGCAGGGCACAGATAGACAAGCAGGATACATTCTTAACAGATTAAAAACGTGAGAAAATCCCCCCTAACAAGTTACTTTTTCACCTCTTCTTTCAGCTTTCAGTTTGCTTGTAAATAGTTGGTTTACAAAACGAAATACTGAAAGAGGACGTTTCAGCTCCTTTCAGCCAGAAACCGGAGGGAAGTAAGCGTCTTTTAGTCTGACTCTTTATAAGAAAGAGAAACAATTCTGTTAATAGGCGCTAAGGAGCTATATCGGTAGAAAGCTATTTTAGACT
>JAISCM010000263.1 GCA_031265595.1 Tannerellaceae bacterium | reverse complement strand
TTTAGTTGTTATATCGTTTATTATTCTTTTTTTCGATCACGCTGCAAAGATAAAGGGGGGATTTGAATCTTAAAAATCATTTAATTCATGTTAATAGCGAAAACAGTAACTTTAATATTTACCCCCGTATTTGAAGGGCTTCGTACAGGATTTACAACTTCTACAACCTCGACAATTCCGGGATTTACAACCATCTGATTACAATTTACAACCTTTCCCGAAACCGGAGTATGAAAATTAATGTATACTTTTGCCCCGTCGTTAAAAACAGCAAGGATTAGTTTATGTTGGGAAAAGAAAAGCTGAAGGGGCATCTCTTTATTCTTTTGGCAAATATGTTGTTCGGTATCAATATACCCATATCAAAGTACTTACTTCCGGATTTAGTACAGCCCGAAGCCCTGACGCTTATGCGTATGCTGTTTGCCTGCGTGATGTTCTGGCTTACCTCTCTGTTTATGCAGAAAGAAGACGTTCCGTTGAAGGATATTGGGCTTCTCTTTCTCTGCGGTATGTGCGGAATTGCGTTTAATCAAAGCTTGTTTCTTTGGGGGTTGAGCCAGACTTCTCCGGTGGATGCTTCCATCATTGCTACGTCGGGCCCTATCTTTGTTATGTTGCTTGCCGCTTTGATACTGAAAGAGCCGATCACCCAGCTAAAGGCTTTCGGCGTATTGGTAGGGGCGGCTGGCGGTATCTTGCTGATCCTTTCGTCTACGCACGTATCCAACCAGGTAAGTAGTCTGGAGGGCGACCTGAAGATTATTACCAGCGGATTCATCTATTCTATCTATGTAGTGATATCCAAACCCCTCAGTCAGCGTTATTCTCCGGTGACGATCATGAAGTGGATGTTTTTATTCTCCACCCTTGTGCTGGCTCCTTTTATGTACCGGTCGATGCTTGATACGGCTGTTTTCCACAGGATACCTGCCGACTGGCATGAAGTAAGCGCTATTATGTATGTGCTGGCGGGCGGCACCTTTATTCCTTACCTGTTAATTCCGATGGCGCTTAAACGTATCCGCCCCACCACGTTGAGCATGTATAACTATGCCCAGCCCATCGTTGCTTCCCTGATTGCTGTAATGGCTGGGCAGGATACGTTCTCTGTCAGTAAGATAATCTCTTCCATCCTTGTATTCATCGGCGTTTACATGGTAACGCAAAGCAAGAGCCGGGAAGATGTAGAAAGAGAATTGTCGGCTATCAACGATAAGTGAGCTGCCCGGCTCGCCCTTGCGAGTGGAGGAAAAACCTTATCTTCTTTTCAGATAATTACGTATAACAAAAATTGTCAACTGCCACGTAATAACTGTCGGCGAAAATAACTAACTTTGCGCTTTCGTATAAACTAAGTTATTTCGGATAACTAAATAATCATTATAGTGGCAGAGACAAAGTATATTTTCGTTACGGGCGGTGTGGTTTCCTCTTTGGGAAAAGGGATCGTTTCGGCCTCGTTGGGCAAGCTGCTTCAGGCAAGAGGCTATAAAGTAACCATTCAGAAGTTCGACCCTTATATTAATATAGACCCGGGTACATTAAATCCATACGAACACGGAGAATGCTATGTAACCGTAGATGGGCGCGAAACGGATTTAGACCTGGGGCATTATGAACGTTTCCTCAACATACAGACCACCCGCGACAATAATATTACGACCGGGCGTATCTATCAAAGTGTAATTGATAAAGAGCGGCGGGGCGACTACTTAGGGAAGACCGTACAGGTTATACCTCATATTACCGATGAAATCAAGCGCAATGTAAAACTGCTGGGCACAAAGAACCGGTTTGATTTCGTTATTACCGAGATTGGCGGAACGGTGGGCGACATTGAATCGTTGCCGTTTATAGAAAGCGTTCGCCAGCTCAAATGGGAGTTAGGGAAGAATTGCCTTTGCGTCCATTTAACCTACGTGCCTTATATTGCGGCGGCAAAAGAATTTAAGACGAAGCCTACCCAGCACTCGGTAAAGCAATTGCAGGAACTGGGTATTCAGCCAGACATCCTGGTGTTGCGTACGGAAAAGTGGTTGAGCCACGATATTATCCGCAAGGTAGCGCTTTTCTGCAATGTGGCGGAAGGCTCGGTGATGCAGTCGGTAGACGTACCTACGATTTATGAAGTCCCTTTACTGCTGCAAAAGCAGGAGATAGACGTAAGGGTGCTCGAAAAGGTAGGGCTGGAAGTAGGCTCTACGCCTGAAATGAAGCAATGGAAAGAATTTCTCGACCTGAAGACCAACGCAAAGGAGACCGTCAGGATTGGCCTGATAGGTAAATATGTAGAATTGCAAGACGCCTATAAGTCGATAGACGAATCCTTGCTGCTTGCCGCTATCTATAATGATCGCCGGCTGGATTTGCGCCTGTTTCATTCCGAAAAGATAAACGATAGCAACGCAGCCGAGCTTCTGTCGGGCATGGACGGGCTTGTGATAGCTCCCGGATTTGGCAATCGGGGGATAGACGGTAAGTTTGCCGCCATTAAATACGCCCGCGAGAATGATAGACCCTGTCTGGGTATATGCCTGGGCATGCAGTGCATGGTGATAGAGTTTGCACGGAACGTACTGGGGCTTGAAGAAGCCAATTCTACAGAAATGGCGCGGAATACGCCTTATAAGGTGATAGACCTGATGGAAGAACAAAAGAATGTAACCAATATGGGAGGCACCATGCGCCTGGGAGCCTATGACTGCGTGCTTAGGGAAGGATCCAAAGCCTGGCAGGCGTATGGAAAAGAACAGATACAGGAGCGGCACCGCCATCGTTTTGAATTTAATAATGAATATAGAAAACAATTTGAAGAAGCCGGCATGCGCTTTACGGGCGAAAACCCAGACACCGGCTTGATTGAAGTAGCAGAACTGCCGGATCTGAAATGGTTCGTAGGCGTGCAATACCATCCCGAATATAATAGTACGGTAATAAGCCCTAACCCTCTTTTTGTCAGTTTTGTAAAAGCGGCTATTGAAAACAAATAACATCATCGAATAAATGGATAAGAATACAGTAATAGGATTCCTTTTGATAGGCATTGTCCTGTTTGCATTTACGTGGCTGAACCAGCCCTCGCCCGAACAAGTAGAAACACAACGCCGTTACCAGGATTCAATCAGCAGGATTGAACGCGCCCGGCAGGTAGAACAACAGATACAGGAGCAACAGGCGGCCCTTAAAGAAGATTCCCTGCAACATCTTCCCGACTCGGTTAAGAGCATTCAATTGCAGAACGCTTATGGCGTATTTGCCGATGCGCTGGAAGGCAAAGAAGAAACCCTTACCCTGGAGAATGATCTGCTGGAAGTACGCCTATCCACCCGGGGAGGCAGCCTGGAATATGCACGGCTAAAGAAGTATGCAACGTACGATTCCCTGCCGCTTATCCTGTTCGAAGGAAAAGAATCAAAGCTCGATTTCACCCTGGTAACAGCTACAAACCGGGTGGTAAGTACAGCCGAAATGTTCTTCACCCCCATAAAAGGAGCGGATCCGAACAGCCTGACGATGCGCCTGCCTATAGGCGAAGAGGCTTATCTGGACTTTATCTATTCGCTAAAGCCAGACGATTATATGCTTCACTACACCATACAGGGGCATGGCCTGAACGGAGTATTATCGCCAAGCGCCAATACGCTCGACTTGACCTGGGAACAGGATATACGCCAGCAGGAAAAAGGGCGCAAATACGAAGACCAGCATACCGCCTTATACTATAAGTTCCTGGCCGATGACGTAGAAAACCTGAGCGAAGGAAAAGACCAGAGCGAAAGGGTATCGAACCGCTTAAAGTGGATCGCTTACAAAGACAAGTTCTTTGCCACAGTATTGATTTCCGAAGACGGCTTTGAAGCTACTACGTTAGACTCAAAATTGGTATCGGCATCCGGCTACCTGAAGCGTTTCAAAACGATCACATCCGTGCCCTTCGATCTGAAAGGCGAAGAGCCTACCTCGCTCACCTACTATTTAGGCCCGAACCAGTACTCTCTACTGAAAGCCTACGATAAGGGAGCAGAAGCCGGCCGCGAGCTGGATCTGGAGAAGCTGGTTCCGATGAGTTATAGCTTCCTGCGGCTGATCAATCAGTACTTTATCCTTCCGGTGTTCGACTTTTTAGGGAAGTACTTTACCAACTATGGGTTGATCATTTTCCTGCTTACGCTCATCGTCAAGCTCGTTTTATTCCCGCTCACCTATAAGTCCTATATGTCTTCGGCCAAGATGCGCGTGCTGCGTCCGCAGGTAGAAGAGCTCAACGCAAAGTATCCCGGGCAGGAGAAAGCGATGGAGCGCCAGAAAGCAACGATGGAGCTATACAGCCGTGCGGGAGCAAGCCCGATGGCCGGCTGCCTGCCGATGCTGCTTCAGCTCCCGATCCTGATAGCCTTGTACAACCTTTTCCCGTCGGCTATCGAACTCCGCCAGCAAGGCTTCTTATGGGCCGACGACTTGTCTACCTACGACGCCGTGATCCATTGGAGCGGCCATATACCGCTTATATCCACGTATGTGGGAAATCACCTCAGTCTGTTCTGTATCTTAATGGTAGCCGTAAACATCGTCTATACCAAGTTTAATATGGACATGACCAATACCGGCCAGCAGCAAATGCCGGGTATGAAGACGATGATGTATATGATGCCGCTGATGTTCTTCTTCTTCTTCAACCAAAGTGCGTCGGCATTAAGTTATTACTTCCTGGTATCTTCATTAATAGCCATTGCACAAACCATGTCTTTCCGCTACTTTATTAATGAAGAAAAGCTCTTGGCCAAGCTGGAGGCAAACAAAAAGAAACCCGCCAAAAAGAAGTCGGGCTTCATGAAACGCCTGGAAGAAGCCCAAAAACAACAACAGGAAACACTAAAGAAACAGCAACAGCAAAAGCGGAAGAAATAACCCACCCCCCAACCCCCTAAAGGGGGGGTAAGTTTGATTCAGTCGTAATCAGCCGCTTGATTCAGTCGTAATCAGCCGCTTGATTCAGCCGTAATCAGCCGCTTGATTCAGTCGTAATCAGCCGCTTGATTCAGTCGTAATCAGCCGGGTGATTCAGTCGTAATCAGCCGGGTGATTCAGTCGTAATCAAACGCTTGATTCAGTCGTAATCAAAAAGGGCCGTCAAACTCTCTGCCCCCCCTTTAGGGGGTTGGGGCGTGGTGGGGCG
>JAISCM010000210.1 GCA_031265595.1 Tannerellaceae bacterium | reverse complement strand
GTGCGGTATATCAGGATAGACGACTATCTGGAATGGGGTATGCTGGGATGGGTATTCGTTTGCGATTTAGCGGGCAAAGAGAAACATAGCCTTGCAGACCAATTCTTCCTTATTGCCTTGGCGGAAGGTTTAAATGCAGGCATGGTGCAGGGATTAAAAAAAGGCATCAGTCAAACCCGTCCCGACGGCACCCGCTATTCATTCCCTTCCGGCCATACCGCCAACGCCTTCCTGGGCGCTCATGTAGCTTTCAAAGAATTGAAAGACAGCAGTCCGGTATTAGCCTGTTCGGGATATGCCATTGCCGCCTTTGTAGCCGGGACCCGTGTTTATAAAAACCGGCATTGGATAGCCGACGTTGCAGCCGGCGCCGGTTTCGGTATCCTGTCCGCAGAACTCTCCTACCTCATCTACTTCCCGATACGCAATGCCCTTGTTGCCCGCAACTCCCGTCTCAAAGCGGCAGACCGCTTAGTAGTCGCCCCCATGATAAATCAGGGAGGCGGAGGCCTCTGCCTTTTATTTCGCTTTTAACCGCCGGCAGCATTTATTGCCCGAATGTTATCCCCATGCGCTTGCCCTGGATGATGAGATCGTGTTCGGGGGTGACTGTTTTTAACCGGCCGGCTACTTCGGATAAGGGCGAAGCCCCGAAATAGTTTTGTAGTACATTTTCCGCAGATTAATTCCTTTCACGTCTTATACGCAAATAACAATATTTATTAAAACAACCTGTTCTTTTTTAATTTATTAACCGATTAAGATTAAAAAACTAACTAATATTGTACCATTGTTAATTTTATATATATTTTTCCACCTTCAACTTTATTTTAAACAAACAGAAATCATAAACTTAATATATCAATGAAAAGGAATGCCTTGTTTTTAGTAATGATCTTTTTTGCAACATCATTATTTGCAAAAAAGGTAGAGGTAGACAAAGCTGCAAAAGTAGCCCAAAGTCATGTCTACGGAAATGCGCAGTTGAGAAGCGCACAAGATGAAGGAATTAAACTGGTGTATACGGCTACAGGCGACCCTTCTTTACGAAGTTCGGGAAACCAGGGAGGAGCCGTTTATTATTACGTATTTAACGTAAAAGAAAACGATGGTTTTGTTATCGTTTCGGGCGATGATATTGCCATCCCCGTATTAGGTTATTCAGCGAACGGAACGTATGATGCACAGCATCTGCCTCCCGCCTTTAGCTATTGGATGGAATGCCTGCAAAAAGAAATCGAGTATGGCATCCAACAACATACTCCGCAAAGCGCCGAAACAAAACAAAAATGGGATGCCTATTTACAAGGAACGGCGTCTGCCTTACATTATGCCGCAGCAGGAAATGCGCCTTTAATTGAAACAAAGTGGGCCCAAGGTGCGCCATTCAATAATTCATGCCCTGAGATAGGAGGCCAAACGCTCACAGGTTGCGTTGCTACAGCTATGGCGCAAGTCATGAAGTATTACGAATGGCCGGAACAGCGGGGAACTGGCGCTTTACCTGGATATACCACGTCCACGTCCCAATATACTATAACGGGTATCAATTTAGATACCCAACCGGCTTATGACTGGGATAATATGCTTAATAGTTATTCCGGCGTCCCTTCTCCCATAGAACAACAGGCTGTTGCCACCCTGATGTACCATTGCGGGGTGAGTGTTGAGATGGATTATGGAGTATCAGCGAGTGGTGCGTTTTCAAATAATATCGGGAAAGTTCTTCCGATATATTTTGGTTATGACAAAAGTATACAAAGCAAACCACGGGTATCTTATACCGACGATCAGTGGCACGCTATACTAAAGGCCGAAATCGACGCTTCAAGACCGGTAATCTATTCAGGAAGAGACGGCAGTCAGGGAGGGCATGCTTTTATTTGCGATGGATATAAGAGCGACAATACATTCCATTTCAATTGGGGATGGGGAGGATATGCCGATGAGGGTTATTTTGTCACCAATGCATTAGACCCGGACATCTATGAATTCAATTTGGATCACAGTATCATTATCAACATTATGCCGGACGAAGGAGGCGCCAAGATATATGAAATGAAACTGATTGCCGGCGAGAGTTTCACACCATCAATGCACGTTGTAAGCAAAGGAGAAATGTTTACCGTTTCAATACCCTTAGAAAATGCCGGAGTAACAGATTTTTCAGGCACAATATATATTGCCCTTGTTGACGATTCTGAAAATGTACTTTGTTACATTGGTAATCATACTTCAATAGACTTAGAGGCTGGTTCCCTTTTCGGCGGCCCGTACTACCCTTCTGCCACATGTGTAATTCCTTCAACTGTAAATTCCGGTAAATACAACATTCGCGCGTACGCGCAGGCAAAAGATGAAACGACTCGCACACCTGTAAAAATGCCGATTGGCACAGGAGACGATAGCTATATCACGGTTAATGTCATCCCCTTAGATGATTTTAGCCTATTAACGTTCGCTAATTCGGGTGCCAAAGCTTTTGACATTACTACGGGAGAACCTAAAACAGGAGAAAGTATAAATGTCTCTTTTTCTGTTGGGAACGCGGGAGCAGGTGATTTTTTTGGAACGTTCAGACTCGGTCTATACAAAGACGATGTACTGGTGCAGAT
>JAISCM010000203.1 GCA_031265595.1 Tannerellaceae bacterium | reverse complement strand
CCCTTGGATGAGCTTTGGAATAGAAAAAAGAATCGTTACCGCACGAAACTGTTCGGCAACCTGGCAGTTGTTTTTCACATTATAGACGGGCTTGATCTTCGTACTCAGATAGGTATAGATGCAAACCTGCGCCAGAATAAAGATTATACTCCCAACAATTTGAACAACATCTCAAGTCGTGGGGAAGCAAGTTTTTATAATGGACAATTTATTTATTGGCAGGAAGAAACCTATCTCAGCTATAATAAGCTTTTTGAAGATAAGCATCGGATTAATGCCACGCTGGGAGCCAGTTGGTCAAAAAATGAAGAATCCAATAATGGTACGGGAACTGTTCGTGACTATGACAGTAATTTCTTTGGTTATGACAGAATACAGGCAGGAAGGACGCCAGAATCACCGAATTCCGATTATAACTCCTGGACAATGAATTCTTATTTCGCCCGCGGCAGTTATACCTACAGAGATAAATATCTGGCAACGGCTACACTACGTGTTGATGGATCCTCTCGATTCGGAGCAAACTCCAAATACGGATTCTTCCCTTCTGCCGGTTTAGGCTGGGTTGTTTCAAATGAAGATTTCTTAAAAGACAACTCTTTACTGAATAATTTAAAACTACGGGCAAGTTACGGACGAACAGGTAATACTGAAATTAATGTTTATCAAACATTGGCTACGATGAGTACAGGTACGAATCTGATAAACGGAGGCCGTACAGCTTATAATGAAATGGCGCGAATGGCAAATCCTGATTTGGAATGGGAAAAAACGGATCAATTTGATGTTGGGTTCAATATCAGTTTGTTTAATTACAGGCTAAACCTTGAGATGGATTATTACATAAAGAACACCAAAGATTTGTTATTGGCAAAGCCTATTCCTTTTACCACCGGTTTTTCCAGTGTTATGGATAATATCGGGCAGGTTGAAAATAAAGGGATCGACTTCATGTTGACAACAGTTAATGCAGAGACAAAAGATTTCAGATGGGAAAGTACGTTAAACTTCAATTACAATAAAAATACCATCAGGAAATTGGGAGAAAACAACGAAGATATTATTATGAATCCTGATATTCAGGGTGGTAATACTATCTTAAGAGTAGGTGAATCATTAGGTTCTTTTTACGGCTATATCAGGTATGGAACATGGGGGACGGACGAAGTTGAAGAAGCTGCTGCCGCCGGAGCAGTGCCGGGAGAAGCAAAGCGTTCTACCGATAAGCATATTCTTGGCAACGGTATGCCGGATTTTACAGGCAGCTTTATTAATAAGTTGTTTTATAAGGATTTCGATTTTATGCTGGACTTACAGTTTGTTACAGGGGTTAACGCCTGGCAACAATTCCTGCACCCAATGGAAGACCGGACGGGTATTGCTAATGGATTAAGAACAATATTGTATGAGGGCTGGACAGAAACAAACCAAAATACAATGGTTCAACAAATTCGCCAGCAGAATTACGCCGGCCAGAATTCAATGGCCGATTCGCATTGGGTGTGCGATGGTTCTTATTTAAGAGGTAGCCTGATCCAATTAGGATATTCATTAAAGAATGACTTAGTGAAAAAGTGGAATATCAACGGACTTAGGTTGTACTTTAGCATAAATAATGCATTCCTTATCAAATCTAAGGAGTATAAAGCGTATGATCCTGAATCTACAACGTATGGCGACAGATTCGGACAAAACATAATATCCTACCAGTATCCTTCGTCACGTACTTTTACGTTGGGTGTTAATTTTAGTTTTTAAACATACATAATAAATTATGATCATGAAAAATATATTGATAATTCTTTGTGTATTCATGGCAACAATAAGCGTTGTTTCGTGCGATGATTTTCTCAGAGAAGAACCACGCAGCGAAAGAGATGCCGAAACATTCTTTCAGGATGCGAGCGACGCATATAGTGTTGTAAACAGGTTGTACAGAATTGGATTTTCCGAGCATTATAATCAAAACATCTATGCCGGGTCTTACATGATGGATGGAGGATATTTATCCGGTTTTTTTGAAAATGAATACAAAGGGCAGGAAGTATGGATTGTGCATTCTCAGACCTTGTCGCTGGATGGTAGTATAGATAATAACCATTTGCAGGCAATGTGGGAGAGATCGTACCGCGCCATTGTCAGACATGCCAATTATGCGATTGCCAATATTCCTGATTGCCCGGGATTAACAGATCAGGAACGGTCGGTTTTATTGTCTGAAGCCAAGTTCTTCAGGGCGTTGAATTACTTTTATCTTGTTAAAAATTTCGGCGAGGTTCCTTTGATTACCGATTATTATAAATCATTGGATAATCTGTATGTAAGGCGAAGTAATATCGCAGCGATTTATAATCAAATGGTAAAAGATCTTACGGAAGCCTTAGATGGTGGTTTGGCAAGCAAATCTTTCCCTGAAAATGGGTTTCGTATATCAAAAGGGAGTGTTGCCGCTTTACTTGCCGATGTATACCTGAATATGGCCGGATATCCGGTACGTGATGATTCCAAATATGCACAAGCTGCGGTTATTGCCAAATCATTGATTGACGATCCTGCTTATGTGTTGATCCGGCATCAGGATTTGGAAGATAATAGCGCGTACAATATTTTGCGAACATCCGACACGGAAAAGGAATACCTTTATACAATTGAATATGCGGCCGGAATACAAGACGGAAGCAGCCGTCCGATGTGGTGTTTTCCCAATACGGCTGCTACATGGGGCGAGTTCAGATATGTGATCTGCAATAATCCTTATCAACCGGATCCTGTTTTGTTAGCTGTATATGATAAGGATAACGACCTTCGCATACAGGAAAGACAGTATTTCCATACCTATTATCAACAACGTAACGGGAATCAACAAATTCGTAATTTCGGAGGGCCTATTCCTTATTTCTGGTGGGAAGAGGAAGCGGCATTGGTTACGGGTGTGTCTGTAAAAGACCAAACCTATTATCGCCTGGCAGAAATGTATCTGATAGCCGCAGAAGCTACCGTGCGTGCAAATAATAGTGTTACAGACGAGGCGGTCGATTACTTGGCGACGATTCAGGCGAGAGCTTCTGTAAATAAAGATAAAACGACTATTAAATCTGAACTTTTATCTTTAAATTTGAGCGTTGATCAGTTTGTGGAAGAAGTGTGGAAAGAAAAGATACGTGAATTTATCTTTGAATTTAAGTTATGGAATGATATCACACGAACTCGTAAATACCCGGCGACAGATTCGAATGGAACATTTTATTTTGTTGACCTTATCGGAGCTAAAAATCCTTTTGGACATACGTTTACGGAAGATAAGATATACTTTCCCATTTGTTCGCAGGAATTGCAAAGAAACCCGATGTTGACGGAAGCTTCTGAATAATGATTAGTACTATAGTTCGTTAATTAAATTAATTATACCATGAATAATAAACGTATTTCACGCAGGGATTTTCTTCGCAATACGGCTTTGGGGACGGCTGTTGTTGCGCTTACTCCGTTTAATTCCGTTATTGCTGCCGTGCCGCAGGCGGCGTGGGCTGCTGATGCTTCGGGGTATCGGTTTCGGATGATAGGGCACGGGCATATTGATCCGGTATGGCTTTGGCGATGGGCGGAAGGGGTTTCGGTGGTGCATAGTACATTCCGGTCGGCTCTCGACCGGATGGCGGAGACGCCGGGTATGGTGTTTACCTGCAGCTCGGCGCAGTTTTATCAGTGGGTGGCCGATAACGACCCGAAGATGCTGGAAGAGGTCCGCAAACGTATTAAAGAGGGCCGATGGAATGTGGTTGGCGGATGGTGGGTAGAGCCGGATATGAATATTCCCGGCGGCGAAGCGATGGTAAGGCAGGGCCTTTACGGACAGTTAACCCTGCAGCGCCTGCTGGGTGTAAGGGCGACGGTAGCGTTTAATCCGGACTCGTTCGGGCATACGGGGACGTTGCCGCAGATCATCCGGAAGCAGGGCATGGAAAACTATGTCTTTATGCGTCCGCAACGGCATGAGAAAACGATCCCGGCCGACCTGTTCTGGTGGGAAGGGGCCGACGGTTCGCGTGTATTGACCTACCGCATTCAGCATAGCTATAACGACAGCCGTTCGGTAAGGGGACGTATTGAATCGATCCTGAAAACAGCGGACGGGGAGCCGGCAAAAACGTTTATGGCCTTCTATGGCGTGGGCGATCATGGCGGCGGCCCGACGAAAGAAAATCTCCGCTCGATAGAAGAAATAAAGAAGGAAGAAGGCGCTCCTGCTCTTACGTACAGCAGTGTAGATGCGTATTTTGAAGAGATCCGCGCCGATAAGTCTTTGGCAATCCCCGTGGTAAAAGACGACCTGCAGCATCATGCCGCGGGGTGCTATACGTCGGAATCGGCCATAAAGAAGGGCAACCGGCTTTCGGAAGCGGCTTTGGTGACGGCTGAGAAGATCACCGCCCTGGGCTCTCTCCATTGGAAGAGTGCGTATCCCAAAGAGAAGTTCGATGCGGCATGGAAGAAAGTGTTATTCCTTCAGTTTCACGACAGCCTGGCAGGCTCCTCGCTTGTTTCCCATTCAGCGGATGCGAAGGAAGGTTACGGATATGCGCTCGATACGGCGCACGAGGCAATCTGGCTGGCCGTTCAGAAGCTTGAATGGCAGATAGCGGCGGAAGATCCGGCGTCGGAGTATATGGTGGTGTTTAATCCGCATGCCTGGGAAGTGAAGGCGAATGTACGGTATGATTTCGGATGGAACGCCCTGCCCGAATCAACGGTTGTTACGGATGATGAAGGGAATTCGCTTCCTTTCCAATGGCTGTTGGGCGAGTCGCAGACGGGAGGGCGTAAAGGCCTGGTTGTACAGGTAACGCTTCCGGCTGCGGGCTACCGGCAGATACGTATCACCAAAGGCGCTCCCTGTCCGGTAAGCAGGCCGGCGACGGCAGACGGGAATACGCTTGAGAATGAATATTACAAAATCCGTTTCTCCACGCATGGCACACTGAGCATCCTGGATAAGGAAACCGGAAAAGAGGTGTTTGCCAACGGAGCAAAAGGCTGCCGCGCCGTCATCATAAACGATCAAAGCGACGCCTGGGGGCACGATGTAAAAGCATACGATCAGGAGATCGGCTCGTTCGGCGAAGCCAATATCAAAGTGCTCTGCAACGGACCGCTGAAGGCAACCCTGCGCGTGGTGTCGCGCTACGGCGCGTCGAAGCTGACGACAGACTGGTCGCTCCATGCCGGACAGCGGGCTGTTGAAGCAGACGTAACGCTCGACTGGCACGAAAGGCGGAAGATGCTTAAATTCTCCTTCCCGGTAGATGCAGAGGCGCCTGTGGCGACGTATGAAACCGCTTACGGCTTTATTGAACGCGAAGCCAACGGGAACGAAGACCCCGGCCAGCGCTGGACAGACGTCACCGGCAGGCAGGGAGCCGCCACGTACGGGCTCACCGTTCTGAACGACGCTAAATACGGATACGATATAAAGGAGAACGATATGCGCGTAACGATTGTCCGTTCGCCCGTCTTTGCCTGGCACGATCCCAAAAAGCTGGACCCGGATGAGGAATACGTTTGGATGGACCAGGGCATACAGACCTTCCGCCTGAAGCTGGTCCCTCATAAAGAGGGCTGGAAAGAGGCCGGTATCCCGAGGATAGCCGAAGAGTTTATGTCGCCTCCGACAGCGCTTTATCAGGGTATTCATCCGGGAAGCCTGCCGAAATCGGCCTCTTTCCTGTCGGTGGATAAACCGAATATTATTGTGTCATCCGTCAAGAAATCGGAAACGGGCGACGACCTGATTATCCGTTGCGTAGAAACAAACGGGCAGGAAACAGCCGCGTCGCTGCAATTTCCTTCCCTTCATTTCGGATGGAACGGAAGCTTCGGCAAATGCGAAATAAAGACATTACGCTATAACCCGAAGCGGGGAATCATTAAAGAAGTAAATCTGCTGGAAGAATAACAGCTAAAGTCCAATACCATCAGATGAAAGGAAAAAGAAGAAAAGAACCGGCAAATTCCCAGGCTGGTAACGGCAATACCTGCATGGGAATTGGTAATTCCTGCATGGGAATTGGTAATTCCTGCATGGGAATTGGCGATTCCTGCATGGGAATTGACGATTCCTGCATGGGAATTGACGATTCCTGCATGGGAATTGACGATTCCTGCATGGGAATTGACGATTCCTTAACGGGTATCGCCAATTTCCGGGCCGGTTTATCTCTTTCCGTTACCATTAAACAGAAAAAGAATGAAACAATCCGATCAATCATCATTGTATAAGACCCTGCCCGTCTTTATGGCGTTTTACGTCATGGGATTC
>JAISCM010000200.1 GCA_031265595.1 Tannerellaceae bacterium | reverse complement strand
CGCCTACCTGCCCCACGAGGACAGCAAACTAAATGACGAACAGGTAGAATACGGCGGAAACGCATTTGCCGAGCTATCCCATACCTTCGGGCGTTTCTCCGCCACTGTTTCCCTGAAAGGAGAATACTTTATGTCTGAGTACACGTCGAACGGAGAGACATTTGTGCTGTGGGACGATATTGCCTTCTTCCCCGCTGCTGCGCTGAGCTATACGTTCTCGCCCTATCATATTTTACAATTTAATCTGTCAGGTGATAAAACGTATCCTTCTTACTGGAGCATCAATCCGCAGACCACGTACCTGAATGCGTATTCCGTGATCCAGGGGAATCCGTCATTAAAGCCAAGCCGTTCGTACGAGGGGCAACTCCTGTATATCATAAAGCAGAAATACATACTCATGGCCTTTGCCCAATACGAACCAGACGACTTTTCGCAACTGCCTCACCAAAGCAGCACGGAACTGCAAACGATCTTCCGCTTTGAGAACTTCGACTTTCGCCTGCTGAGAGGTATAGGTACAATTATCCCCGTAGCGGTAGGTAGCCGCCTCACCTCCCGCCTCACCATACAGGGAATGCGCCTGCAGGAGAAAAGCGATCACTTCTACGATACCCCATTCAGCAACAGCAAGTATTTCGGCAGGATTGCTCTGGACAACACCGTAAACCTATCCGACGCCAAACCCAACCTAAAGTTCACCCTGAATGGATATTATGTATCTCCCGCCATACAAGGCGTCTATAAATTAGGCAGTTCGTATGATGTATCCGCCGGATTGAAATGGATATTTGCCGGAGATAAGGCCATCCTGACACTGAAATATGAAAACATTTTCCAAAGCCGTATACCCCGGTCGATCGAAATAGACAGAGGCGCCTGGTACAGCCGGATGAAGAACATAGACACAAGCCGTTTTTTGGGAATAGCCTTCTCATGGAAGTTCGGAGGCTACAAGGAAAGAAAGCATGAAAAAGTGGATAGTTCGCGATTCGGGAAATAAAAAAGTATGCCGTTTATTGAATTATTTAGCATAAATCAGAGATTTCTCTCCCGAAAATTAGCAGATACAAGTTTTGTTTATATATTAGATGCGATTTATACATAGTACAGTATAGAAACAATAAACAAAACAACCATGGAAGCAAAAAAGAAACAAGGGAGAAAGAAGAATTTTGTGTTAGACACAAATGTTATTCTGCATGATTACAAATGCATTGAGAACTTTCAGGAGAATGACGTCTACCTCCCCATTGTAGTATTAGAAGAACTGGATAAATTCAAGAAAGGAAGCGAACAGATCAATTATAACGCCCGCGAGTTTGTACGCGAGCTGGATGCGATTACCGATAAAGACCTTTTCGTAAAAGGGGCGCCTCTCGGGCTGGGAATGGGAACGCTCTTTGTAGTAGCCGGCGATAAATTCCATGAAAAGATAGCCCAGTCGTTCCCTGAGTATACGCCCGACCACCGGATCCTTTCGTGTGCATGGACCGTATCCCTGGTACATCCCGAAATGAGAACGATCCTTGTCACCAAAGATATAAACCTTCGTATGAAAGCCCGCTCCCTGGGAATTGAAGTAGAAGATTATAGTACAGACAAGGTAGTAAATGTAGATATCTTTGAACGCGCCCAGGAAACGTATGATGGCATAGACCCGGATATGATAGACCGGCTATACGCCTCACCGGAAGGCCTGGAGCTGGACGTACTGGATATGAAGACGCTTATCCACCCCAACGAATGCTTTATATTAAAGAGCGTACGAAACTCGGTATTAGTAAGATATAACCCTTTCACAGGAAAGGTGAAAAAGGTTGAAAAAGGATCAAACTACGGCATCCAGCCCCGCAATGCCGAACAAAGCTTTGCCTTTGAAGTATTGAACGACCCGGATATAAAGCTGGTAGGCCTCACCGGAAAGGCGGGAACAGGCAAGACGTTACTGGCATTGGCCGCCGCCTTAAAACAGGCGAATCAATACAAACAGCTCCTACTGGCCCGTCCGATCGTAGCCTTAGCCAATAAAGACATCGGCTTCCTTCCGGGCGACGAAAAACAAAAGATAGCCCCCTATATGCAGCCGCTATTCGATAACCTGAACGTAATCAAGTCGCAAACAGGACAAGGCGGAAGCGAAGCCCGCAAGATAGACGAGCTACAAAAGAATAACCAATTAGTGATAGAAGCACTCGCCTTCATCCGTGGAAGAAGCCTTTCCGAAACCTACTGCATCATTGATGAAGCGCAGAATCTTACCCCACACGAAATAAAAACCATCATCACCCGCGCCGGAGAAGGTACGAAGATGGTCTTCACCGGAGACATCCAACAGATAGATTCGCCCTACTTAGACGCTCAAAGCAACGGCCTCGCCTATATGATCGACAAAATGAAAGGACAAAACATCTTTGCCCATATCAACCTGATCAAAGGCGAAAGAAGTAAACTGGCGGAACTTGCCTCAGACTTATTATAAACTTTTAAATACGTATTGCGATGATCAAATTAATAACACTAAATCTAATGGCCGGAGTATGCCTGCTGCTTACTTCATGTGCAACGTCTATGACGCCAAGCCAGGTAAACAACACATTACCTACGCTTACCAAATCAAAATTCATCCCCCAGGCACAAGCCGAAGAAGCCGTAAGAAGCAACAACTGTAAGTACCTGGTAAAGGGAAGAACCTACGCCGTACCCAACGGGCAGTTCGTAGAAGGTGAATTAAAAGACGGAGCAAAAGCCATCGACGAATGGGTACAAATAGACGGCGGCAATGCCTATGTGCTTACCAGCTACAAATGGATTTCCGTCTATAAAGGCGAAACACAACTACATATCGAATTCGATACGATGCTATGTGAGTAATGGGGACTTATCCGGGGCATGCTCCCATTCTGCTTTTATCAGGTACGAATTGATCAGGTCAAGAACCGCCTTATGGGTTTCTTCTGCCTGGGTAGTCAATCCATCTGTTTCGGCAGGGGTATTAATCATTATCAGAATGTTTAATAATACGTTATCAACTTTTTGCCGTATATAGGACAGTTGGTAGTTGATAAGAAGATTATCCCTATTGCCTGGGGTATCTGCCTTTTGTGTGCTTGTGTGATCCTTCCATTTATAGAAATACTCTTCTTGCCGGAGTAAAAGATCGTAAATATTCCATATAGAAGCGATCGCAGGGAGATCATCTTTACACAGTTCAATCACACGGCGGATGAATAGATGCAATTCATAATGACCTGTATTGGTAAGGTTATACAGAAATTGATAATTAATAAAGTTTTCTTTCATAACTGTTTTAATTCTAAGATGTATACGAACCATGTCAAAATTAAGCAAATAATTGAACTATGACGAGTAGATTTATTGCATATATAAAAACTACCTTGTTTTTGTTTGCCTGTTTACGTGTTTTATGATCCGGTTGGTTTTTAATTTCTGAAACAATAAATACCTTGCGCATGATTTGTTTCGTTTATAGAAAAAACATAGCCGGTTAAAATACCACGAATATGGTATTTCACAACTAATTTTCATTGTCTATCTTTGCCCGGAAATAATTATAGGCAATAACGCTGATAACAAATAATGGGTACACAAAAAGACTTACATTTCGACACACTGAGAATACATGCAGGATATTCTTCCAAAGAACACAACAATTCAATACAGGTTCCTATTTATCAGACGGCTTCTTTTGATGCTGTCAGTCCCGAAAGAGCTGATCGCCTGAGTAAGTTTGAAGAAACAGGCTTCCTCTACTCCCGTATTTCAAACCCCACGGTAGCGGCTCTCGAAGCCCGTGTTGCCGCATTAGACCATGCGAAAGCCGCTGTGGCTGTGGCTTCGGGTATGGCGGCCGTATCTTTTGCCATTCTTAATGCTGCCGAAGGAGGAAGGATCATTGCCGCCGCTCAAATATATGGAGGAACATTTGATGCGTACAAGAAGCTTTACCCCAATCTGGGAGTAGAGGTAGACCTTGTGCAGGATATAAACAACCTGGACGAAATAAGAAGCCTCATCAAAGAAGATACCCGGGCTATCTTTTTAGAGACGATCTCCAATCCACTGGGTGTTGTTGCCGATATAGAGGCGATTGCAGAGCTGGCCCATCAAAACGGACTGCCCCTGATCGTAGATAATACCCTGGCAACGCCTTATCTGCTGAATCCGATAAAATATGGAGCAGATATTGTTGTTTATTCGGCAACGAAGGCCCTGAGCGGGCATGGATCGGTTATCGGTGGTATAATCCTTGAATCCGGCCGGTTCAATTGGTTGGCAGGGCGCCACCCTCATTTCGGGAAACCGGTTTATATCTTCGGGAATAGAAACGTAGTAGAAACGTTTCCTAATTCTCCGTTTATCGGCAGGGTTCGCACGCATTATCTTACATTGCTCGGAGCATCCCTGTCTCCGTTCGATGCTTTTTTGATTTTGCAGGGAATAGAAACCTTAAGCGAACGGCTAAAGAAGCAAAGCGAATCAGCCTTAAAGATTGCCCAATATCTTTCCACCCATCCCAAAGTAAAATGGGTAAGCCATCCTGCCATAGAAAACAATGAGAATAAAGCGCGAGCCGAAAAATACCTCCCACTTGGTTCGGGCGGCGTCTTTTCATTCGGACATGCAGGCAACAAAGAAGAGATTTATCAGTTTATCAAATCGCTGAACGTTTTCTCTTACCACCCCAATATCGGAGATGCCCGCTCATTGATTATCAACGCCCCATGCGTTACGCACCATGAAATGGATAAAGAAGAATTAGTAAATGCAGGCATTTATCCCGAAACCATCCGCCTCTCTATCGGCCTGGAACATATAGACGACCTAATTAACGACTTGCAACAAGCTTTCGAGAAGGTATAATGCTAAAGGAGCTTTCATCTCAAACCCCCATTCTTGCGGCAAACTTCGTATAAATCACGTGCTGCCCAAAACGGGTTATCGGTATGCAAGGCCCACCAGTGTTCAAATAGGAAATCTATTCCGCCGTATTTCT
>JAISCM010000159.1 GCA_031265595.1 Tannerellaceae bacterium | reverse complement strand
CCTTCCGAATTGCAGAAAAGAATATGCGAAGTAGAATCGCCCAAAGAAGCGTTTACCTTTACCACCCTGCTGTCGAGCTCAAAGATACGGTCGTTGATAACCTGCAAATAAGGCGTTTTCTCCTTTACAGAAATCAAATCCCAGGGTTGCTGTACGGCGTAATAGTTTTTGATGATGGGCTTCTCCGTCATATTTACGGGCTTCTTGCTGCCCGAACTATTCGCTATGCGTGCAGCCGTTGCCGCTGCTTTCAGCATTTCTTCCGGCGTTACGCTTTCTACATACGCATATCCGGTCTGGTCGCCGGCCAATACGCGTACGCCCATTCCGAAGTCGATGTTAGACGAGGCGCGGTTTACGGCGCCATCTTGCAAACTAATACTATTCCTAAAGGTATGTTCGAAGAACAAATCGGCGTAATCGCCCCCTTTTTCAAGCGCTGCGGCGAGCACTTTCTGCATGTCGCTCTCACTCACTCCGAAATGATTCAGAGCAAACGCGACTCCGGCTGCCTTGTCGTTAGCAGCATTTGCTATTCCTCCCAGCAAAGAAGGAGCAGCTAACGAACCCAGCATGGCCATACTTCCTGTTTTAATAAAATCACGTCGTTTCATATATTATATCCAATCTTAAAATTGTTCATTTGATACCATTTGATAGTTGTCTCGCAACGTTCATTACGTTTGCGGGAGGTCGCCCGGCTACTAACTCCCTTTTCATATAGTCCATATACGGAGCCACATGGCGGAAGAACTTTTTGTATCCCCTGCAAAGGTAGTTCAGGCCGGCCTCGCCGGTAGACGTCTGTAAGAAACGGTTTTTCGGACATTCACCATTGCAGGCGAAAAGGTATTCGCATGCCTTGCACTGGGCAGGCAATGTGTTGGACTTATCCGAGCCGAACTTCATCTGCGCCGGGCTGTACATCATTTCAGTAATCGTTTTTGTATAGATATTGCCCAGTTTATATGCGGGGAATACATAATGGTCGCAGGCGTATACATCGCCGTTGAACTCCATTACCCCGGCATGCCCGCAGGTTCGCGCCAGGGTGCAGATGCCCGGTTGCTCGCCTGCCCAATTGGCTAAGGTGGCATCGAAGAGCTGTATATAATAGGTACCCACATCCTTTTTAACCCATGCATCGAACAGGGTGCAGAGGAAATCTCCCCACTTACCGGCGTCTACAGAGAAAGGGGCCAGTTGGATAGCCGTATCCTGTTGTTCGGGGGTGGTAAGCGCCGTGCCGTCGGCATGCAAACCGATGCGTTCTACAATCGGGGCAAACTGGATGTAGTGACATTCCAGTTCCCTGAAGAAATTGTAAAAGTCTAAAGGGTGATCTACATTATAATCATTGACAACGGCCATGGCATTGTATTCCACTTCGTACGTTTTCAGCAAGCGGATGCCTTTCATTACTTTTACGAAAGAAGGGAGCCCCTGCCTGTTCCGGCGGTATTCGTCATGAAACTCCTGCGGCCCGTCAATAGATACGCCCACGAGGAAATTATTTTCTTTGAAGAAACGGCACCATTCGTCATTCAGTAGCGTGCCGTTTGTTTGGATGCAATTGTCTATCTGCCGCCCTTGTGCGTACTTCCGTTGCAGCTCCAGCGCTTTTTTGTAGAAGCTTATGGGCCGCATAAGCGTTTCGCCGCCATGCCAGGTGAACAATACCTGCTGCATTGTCTGGCTCGACAGATACTCCCGGACGAACCGTTCCAGTAGCTCTTCGGTCATAATATGGTTTTTCACCTGTGTATACAGCTTTCCTTTTTCGAGGTAATAGCAGTATTCGCATGCCAGATTACAAACGGAACCCACAGGTTTCAACATCACATAAACCGGTTTGGCAAAAGGGGAAATATATTGTTTATTCATTCAATCTGTTCAATACAGCAGACAAAAGTACGAAATAACGGCCAATAGTTACTCACTTCCGGTTAATAAATACGGCTTCCGGATGAAATAAATACGATAGATGTAGCCTGTTGTTTTTATTGTTTTTTGATTTTTGTGTTAAGCTTTTCTATTTGTTGTTTCAATTCTTCCGCTTGCTTATAGGCCTGTTCTATTTCAAACTTGATACGTTTTTGAAGGATTACCTCCGTATTGTTGGCCAGGATGATCAGGTTCTTCTTTACCACTTCTATTTCTTTAGAGCCAAGAGACTTCCCATCTTCTTCTATGATGGTTTTGAGATTCCAGAAAGCCTTTGATACCTTCTCGTAAGGCGTTCGCTCAATAACGGGCGGAGGCGGCGTTACTTTGCGTTTTACCCTCGATTTCTTTACTCTGTTGTTTTCTTCCTTTCTCTCGCGGTTGATGGCGTTGATAAAGGATTGCTGTTCGCGTGTGGGCGAAAAGTCGTTTAGTTTATTTTTTATGCGTTCAAGCTCCCGCACGTCATATTGCCTGGTCAGATCCTTTGTTCTTCTGGTATTGTCTATATATTTAATAATAGAACGGAAGCTCTCTTTTTCTTCACCCTCTAATGTTTCGATGTAAAATTCTGCGGTTCTATTACTTATATAACGTTTTATCTTCCCAAAGTCGATTGCTCTTTTGTCTGCTGCCATAATCAGATTGATTTAAAAGTTGTGAGTTGTCAATGCTTGGACAAATATAATAATTAATCAAATAGAAATCGTATGAATATTTAATACAATTGTTTTTTTTCAGATTTTCAATTTGATGTGTGCTTTTCCGAGTAGCCAGGTCAGGCCGGTAATAAGGAATGCGTAAGCGATACAGTTTACTACGCCGGCCATTCCGGTAGTCAGCCACCCGGGTAGCCCGATGCCTGCTATGGCTGTCAGGCTATACATTATATAAGGTAGCAGATAGCAGGTAAGCGTTGCCGTTCCGGCCGGACGGATCATCGTAAACCAGGAAGCTTTGCCTGCTTCCACCAACCCATAGATAATACCATACCCCCCTACGGCAATGGCCGTACAGAAAAACACCCATGGCGGAGTAGCGCCCAGCTTCGATACGATCCAGCTATGATGAGAGAGAATACCGGCAACCAAAAGGATACAGATCACGCCGGCCATGCATATAATTTTAATGCGATTACTTCTTGCCGCATATTTTACACTAACGAGAGAAAGCAGCATACCCCCCATTGTAAATGCCGCTAATGCGCCGTTGTCTATATGAAGCAGATGCAGCCATTCGTCTAAAAAGTTTTCGCGAGGCAGGTTTAACAAAGGCTCTCCTGCTATCGTTCCGCTTGTAAGAATACAAATCAGTACCAGGATGATCCATACCGGCATCAGGTAGCTAAACCGGCTGCGTGTGAACAAATAAACAAACGCACACACCAGATACGCCCATCCGATAAGCCCCAATATCCCCCACCAACGGGCCTGGAATACCCCACCCCCGGCATCGCGGAAAGCAATAGCCAGCCATACCAGCAGCAAGACGCCTGCTATCCGGAGGATACGGTATAAACAACGCTTCCTACCCGCGGGATAGACATTCCAGATAAGCAGAAAAGCAATTACCATGATGATCCTGAATACATTGCGGCTCATCCCCGTCTCGGGCGACACCCCGTATTCGGTATTAACGATGAAGGCCCCCATAAGCAATAAAGCCAATGTGCGGGAAAGTATATGCCCCACCGTACTTACGCCGGACAGCCCTTTACTAAACCTCCGTTCGATAGCAAAAGG
>JAISCM010000127.1 GCA_031265595.1 Tannerellaceae bacterium | reverse complement strand
CTGGGCATCCCCAAAAACCCGGTGCAGGAAGCGCTTAATCAGTGGTGGGCGCAGCAACAGCGTGCGGCAACGCCACAGGGGCAACGCCCGGAATTGCCCTCCGAATTGCAGGCGGGTATTGATAAATACCGGGAAGAAGTTAAAAACTGGCGCCTTTCCATAGACATGAACAAGGTGGCCGCTGCCAAACAACTACTTGACGACGCAGGTATAGCGGCCCATATCGTAAAGTTCTCGCCGGGTAACTGGGAAGACGACCTGATAGATTATGCCTTCAAAGTAGCCAAAGCCATGGGCGCCCAGGGCGTAACAGAAGAAATAGATGCAAACGCCGTAAAGAAGATGGCTCCCGTAGCCGAACGAAACGGCATGTATGCTATCTTCCATAATCACATGCAGTTTGGCGACGACCCATCGTTCAGCTACGATCCCTTTATGGCCGTTTCCGAAGCTGTACGATTCAACTTTGATGTGGGGCACTACTTCGGCTCAACAGGTATTCATCCGAATGAAATAATAAAGAAATACCATGACAGGATCTTCTCTCTCCATATTAAGGATAAAACCGGCGCGACGGCAGAAATACCCAATGAAAACCAGGTATGGGGACAGGGCGAAACGCCGCTTGCCGATATACTGCTATTGCTGAAACAGGAGAAATGGCCCATCTATTGCGACATCGAACTTGAATATCCGGTGAAGCCATGGTCTACTTCGGTAAAAGAAGTAAGAACCTGTGTGCAGTACGCACGAAACATCCTTATTTAAAAAAGGTATAGCAGAGGGGGGCGGCAGTATTACATATATCCGCCCCCTAATGCTTTATAAAGGTGAACGATGGATAGCAATTCGTCGAGGATGGCATTGTTCAGATTAAGTTGGGCATCCAATAACCCACGTTGTGCGTCTAATACATCCATGTAATTTGTAACGCCATTGATGTATTGCAGGTAAGCCAACTGTGCGTGGCTCTGCGCCGAAACCTCCAGACGGGCCCGCGAGGCGCGTACTTCCTTTACCTTCCGCAGGCTGATGAGGGCATTGTTTACTTCCTTGAACGCTTCTAATACGCTTTTCTGGTAGCGGTATGTCTCTTGCTCGTACCGGGCGCGTTCTGCTTTTACTTTTGCTTTGTTTTTACCCATCATAAAAAGAGGGGCGATCAAGTCTCCGGCGATAAACCAGGCAGGGCTTTTCAGCAAATCGCCAAGTTCTTCGCTCTCTGCGCCCAGATTGCCTGTCAGCCTTATTTTGGGGAAGAGGTCGGTTTGCGCTATCCCTACGCGGGCGTTGGCTTCACGGAGCTTCTGTTCGGCCTGCCGCATATCCGGGCGACGTTCTAAAAGCGACGAAGGCAGCCCGGCCGGCAGCGTTTCCGGCAGATACTGTTCATGGATAGACAGGCCGCGCGGTATCTCATACGTATAATGTCCCAGCAGAAAGGCGAGGTCGTTTTCTTTCAGCTTGACGTTCTGTTCAAGTTCGGGCACCAATGTTTCGGTGCGTGTCAGTTCTATTTCGGCCTGCCTGTAAGACGTTTCCGACGTTAATCCCCCTTCAAAGCGCAGCTTGGCCAGCCTTACGGCCTCCCGCCGGGCGTCTAAGGTGTGTAGCAGGATCATACATTCATTATCCAGCGCCAATAACTCGTAGTAAGCAATCGCTACTTCGGTGATGATCGTCAGTTGCAAGGCCTGTTGAGCTTCTACCGACTGCATATAAGAAGCAACGGCCGCTTCGTTGGCCCAGCGAAGGTTTCCCCATAGATCCAGCTCCCATGAAAGGAACGCTTTGGCCGACATTTCCGGATCCGGTTTGGGAGCATCCCCGCCATAGTTCAATACTTCTTTCTGGGCGTTCAGCCGCCCATCGATAGAAGGAAACATAGTGGCGAAAGAGATACGCCTGGCGGCGGCCATTTCTTTTATCCTGGCGGCGGCTATCAGCCTATCTTTATTGTTTTCGAGAGCGGTAACGATCAGTTGATGCAAAACGGGGTCTCCATATACGATCTGCCAACTCAGCGAATCGAAAGAAGCCGCCGTCTGCATGGCATTGCCGGACTGCGTTAATTCGCCCCATTGCGTAGCCTCCGTTATGCCAATATCCGGGCGGGCGTATTTCTTCCCTATTTTGCAGGAAGAAAGTCCCGCCAGCGTTAGTAACAGAATAAATAGAGCAGATCGTTTCATGTCGTTTTCCTTTTGATAATATTATTCAGCCGTATCTTTCCCTTTATCTTATAGATCAGCACAAAGAAGAAAGGCACCAATACAATACCAACAGTAGTAGCCACCAGCATACCAAAGAATACGCCCGTACCAACACTATGGCGAGACGCCGAACCGGGCCCGCCCGCCAGCACCATCGGCAGCATGCCAAGGATAAAAGCCAGCGACGTCATCAGGATCGGTCGAAAACGCATCTTCGCCGCATGGGTGGCCGCCTCTATTACATGGATCCCTTTGTCTACTTGTACTTTGGCGAACTCCACAATCAGGATAGCATTCTTGGCAGCCATCCCGATAAGCGTTACCAGGCCTATCTGAAAATAGACATCGTTATTCAGCCCCGTTACCCAAACACCCAGAAAAGCCCCCAATGCCGCAACAGGTAATGATAAGAGAACGGCTATCGGCACGATCCAACTCTCATACTGGGCGGCAAGGAACAGGAAGACAAAGAGGAATACCAGCGTAAGTACATATCCGGTCTGCCCGCCGGCCTTTTTCTCCTGATACGATAAGCCGCTCCACTCTAAACCGATGTTTTCAGGCAGATGCTCGCGGGCGATCCGTTGCATAGCCTCCATCGCTTCGCCGGAGCTATACCCGGGAGCCGCCACCGCATTGATCGCTGCGGTAGAAAACATATTGAATCGCTTGATCGTTCCCGGGCCGGTGATATAATGCGTAGAGCCCAGCGCCGTAAGCGGTATCATAGATCCGTTCCGGGAGCGTACGAAATACAGCCCTATATCATCTTTCCCTGTGCGGTAAGGCGCTTCTGCCTGTATATATACTTTGTAAATACGGTTGAACATATTGAAGTCGTTTACATATACCGCGCCCAGATAGGCTTTCATGGTAGAGAATATATCGGCCACCGGTATACCCAGGAATTTAGCCTGGTCGCGGTTTACATCGAAGTAAAGCTGGGGTATTTCCGCTTGTAAAGCGGAAGAGATACTCCGCAGTTCGGGCGCTTGCGAGGCGTAAAACAAGAAGGTATCCGTAGCGTCTACCAGATTCTCCCAGCCGGCGTCGCCACGCGCTTCCAACTGCATTTCTATCCCGCCGCTTTCTCCCAGGCCCGGAATAACAGGCGGGCGATTCAGGTAAGCCTTTATCTCGGGATAATAATACAATTCTTTCCGGGCCTCTTCTATCACATTCGCCACACCCATGCCAGACGATTTCCGTTCTTTCCAGGGCTTCAGTATAACGGTAAGGGTAGCCCTGCTTTGCGAAGTACCCACACGCGGGCTGCTCCCGGTAACGTTTTGTACATACGCCACAGCAGGCAGGCCGTTCAGGTAGGCAATTGCCCGGTCTGTTACCGCCCGGGTGCGCTCCAGTGTAGCCCCCTCCGTCATTTCCAGTTCAACGGTAAAGAACCCCTGATCCTCTTCAGGAATAAAGCTGGTAGGTACGATCCTGTTAAGAACAAAAATAAATACTAAAGCAATGCCGAAACCAGCCAATACACGCTTAGGAAACACCAGCGCTTTCCCTATAATATGAACATACGTTTGATTCCCGATACTCAGCCATTCGTCAATCTTGCGAAACACAATATTCTTCTTCCCTTTGGCCGGACGCAGGATAATGGCGCACATCGCCGGACTAAGCGTAAGAGCTACAACGGCAGATAGCAATACGGAAACAGCAATAGTTACGGAAAACTGCCGGTACAACTGCCCGGTTATCCCGCTAAGGAAACTTACCGGAACAAATACAGACGCCAGTACGAGCGAAGTAGCAATCAGCGCGCCGCTAAGCTCGCGCATGGCTTTATGCGTAGCTTCGCGTGGCGTCTTTTTCTCTTCTTCCATAATACGCTCTACATTTTCTACCACTACAATGGCATCGTCTACCACAATGCCGATAGCCAGTATCAACCCCAGCAACGTAAGCATATTCAATGAAAAGCCCATGATAAGCATAAAGCCGAATGTCCCGACCAATGAAATAGGAACGGCTATAGTAGGGATCAGCGCAGCCCGCCAGTTTTGCAAAGACAGGAATACAACGAAGATAACCAGCACCAGCGCTTCGATCAGGGTCTTATATACCTCGTGTACAGACTGCGAGATGTATTCGGTCATATCAAAAGGAAACATATACTCCAGGCCTTCGGGGAAATTCTTACTGATTTCCTTCATGGCCCCTTTCACATTGCCGGCTACTTCCATGGCATTGGCGCCGGGTAGCATAAAGATTCCCAGAATAGCCGCGTTCTTCCCATTTAGTCCGCTCTCGGTAGCATACGAAGAGGCTTCCAGCGATATACGGGCTACATCCCGCAAGCGGACGATCGAACCGTCTGAATTGGCGCGGACTACTATTTCTTCAAACTCCTTAACGGTAGACAATCGCCCGTGAGCCGTGATAGGCAAGGTGACGTCTACGTCTAATACCGGTTGCTTCCCTAATTCGCCGGCAGCCGATTCTCTGTTCTGGTCTTTCAGGGCGTTTTGCAGATCCTGAACGGTCAGTCCCATATTCGCCAGCCGGTCGGGGTACACCCATATCTGCATACCATAATAACGGCTACCGATATTGGATACGCGCCCGATACCTGGGATACGGCGTAATACGTCGAGCACATTGATCGTAGCAAAGTTACTCAGGTATATCTCATCAAAACGAGGGTCGTCAGACAATAAGCTGAGCGTCATCAACTGGCTGGGCGCTTGCTTTTCAACAGTGATACCGTTTTGCACCACTTCCGCCGGCAAACGCGCTTCGGCCAGCTTTACACGGTTTTGAATTTCAACAGCCGACAAATCAGGATTAGCGCCCACATCAAATGTTATTATAACATTCAGGCTTCCCGAATTGGAGCTGTTGCTTTGCATGTAAATCAAATTAGGCGTCCCGTTCAGTTCCTGCTCAATAGGAGTAGCCACCGCCTGCGACACCGTAAGCGCGCTGGCTCCCGGATAAGAAGCGCTGATCCGTACTACCGGTGGAGTGATCTGCGGATACTGATCGATCGGCAATGAGATAAGGCCGATGATCCCTACAATAACAATGAGGATAGAAAGGACGGTTGAAAAAACCGGGCGTTCTATAAAAAATCCCGTATTCATTCCCTATCCTCCTCCTTTAGTGTTTCCAATGTCTTTTCGTCAGACGAGTCTATCGCCCGTGCTTCTATGCCCGGCGTCAGTTTGTGATACCCTTCTATTACGACCTGTTCATTTTCTCCCAATCCCCTTTCTATTACGATAGTGTTTTGTATTTCGGGGCCAATCTGCACAAAGCGTTTCTCTGCTTTATTATCGCGGCGGATAATGTAGATAAAGGCGCCTCCTTTTTCGATGGAGACTGCTTTGCGAGGCACCACAATGGCCCTCTCGCGTACATCTAATAATAGCTTTACTTTGGTGAATTGCCCCGGCAGAAGCCTTTGGTTGGGATTGGCCAGTTCGGCACGTACGCCGAAGGTGCCAGTCTGCGGGTCTACAATAGGATCGGCAAAGTCTACGTAGCCGGTTATCGGATATTCCGAATTGTCGGCCAGCGTAACCGTAACGCTGGGCTGCCATGAACGCGTTGTATCCTGTTCGCCGAAACGCACATTCCGGCGTTCGGCCCTCAGATAGTCTAATGCCGTCATTTTAAAATCCACCAGCACGGTATCACTTTTCACCACGGCTGCCAGTTTAGAGTTTACGCCCGGGCCTACCAATGCGCCTATATCTACAAAGCGTTCGCTGATATATCCGGAGATGGGCGATGTTACGGCCGTATAATTCAGTTCCAGTTGCGCCTGTTCGAGGTCGGCTTTACTGATGCCTATATTCGCTTCCGCATCCTCCAGCGAGGCGATGGCATTATCAAGATCTAACTGGCTGGCGGCATGCTGTTCGTAAAGCGGCGTTAAACGTTCTACATCCCGTTCGGATTTAGCCGCCTGCGCTTCGGCCTTCTTTAATTGCGCTTTCGCTTTTTCCAGACGAGCTTTATATTGCGCCGAATTAATAATGAATAAAAGCTCATTCTGATTCACGTATTTACCCTCTTTAAAAAGCATCTGTTCCAGATAACCTTCTACCCGTGCATGAACTTCTACGTAGCTGGCGGCACGTATACGCCCTACATACTCTCCAAAGATCTGCACATCATCTTTTGAAGGCCTTTCTACAATAACAATTGGAAGCTGTTGCTTTTCTTTCTCTTTGCAACCTGAAAAAAACAGAGGAAAGATCACTGTGGAAAACAGTACTATCCCGATACCAAGTTTTTTCATTCGACGAGTCTTTTATCAATTATATTTCGATACACCAAATACACCTGCTTTGTTTTGTATCAACTTAACTATCTCTTAGTAAAACAAACAATAAAACGGATTATTGTTCATTACGGCACATTAAATAAAGTTAATCCGGTTTTCCTCCCACAATGGTAATACGGCGCGCGGTATTATCCGATAGTACATTTAGTACGATTTGTTGTACCATCGCTTTTAATTCGTTGAGGAAGGCAGGCGCATCATATACGCCCCGTTCTATCTGGCGAAGCTTCTTTTCCCATAGCCCTGTCAGTTCGGCGCTTTTCAGTAATTCTTCATGTATAACGCCTATCAGCTCTTTCCCGGTAGGGGTGGGGAAAAGGTTTTTTCGCTCCTTGCGGATGTAGTTGCGCTTAAAAAGCGTTTCTATAATAGCGGCGCGGGTAGAGGGGCGGCCTATGCCGTTTTCTTTCAGCGCATCCCGCAATTCGTCATTATCCACCAATTTACCCGCCGTTTCCATGGCGCGAAGCAGGGTGGCTTCGGTATAAGGCTTGGGAGGCTGCGTCCATTTTTCGCCTAATACCGGTTGGTGAGGGCCGCTTTCTCCTTTAGTAAACAGCGGCAATACACCCTCTTCTTCGGCAGGCTCGGCATCTGTATCTTTAGACTCGGCGCCAAATACTACACGCCAGCCCGGCTTTAGTATTTGTTTGCCGGTTACTTTAAATTCTACCTTGCCTACTTTGCCTAACACCGTAGTGGTAGAGATCTCGCAATCCGGATAAAAAGCGGCGATAAACCGCCGGGCAACCAAATCATACACCTTCCGCTCGTTCTCCGTCAGGCTATTCGCCGGTACGCCCGTAGGTATGATGGCATGATGATCTGTAACCTTACTGCTGTCGAACACTTTTTTGTTTTTCGGTATCTTTATTTCCAACAAAGGATTTACCAATCCGGCATATTGGGCGGAGATCCCTTTCAATATACCAGGCGCTTTGGGATACATATCATCACTCAGGTAAGTAGTATCTACGCGTGGATAGGTGGTTACTTTCTTTTCGTATAACGATTGTATCAGTTTTAAAGTATCTTCGGCCGAAAAGGAAAACTTTTTATTACATTCTACCTGTAGCGATGTTAAATCAAAAAGGCGGGGCGCATACTCTTTTCCCTTTTTTTCCGATACATCTGTTATTGTGAAATCTTCCTGTTGCACAATCGTCAGAAAAGCTTCCCCTTCTTCTTTGGAAGTAAATTTCCCTTTGGTAGCCGAAAAAGTAGTATTCCGGTAAATAGTCTTGAGCTCCCAATAAGGTTCAGGCTTGAAATTATCTATTTCAGCCTGCCGGTTCACAATGAGGGCGAGGGTAGGGGTCTGTACTCTTCCGATAGACAATACCTGTTTGTTTTGCCCATACCGCAAGGTATATAGCCGGGTAGCATTCATACCCAGCAGCCAGTCGCCGATAGCGCGCGATAGCCCGGCTTCATACAACCGGGCAAATTCTTTTTCTTCCTTCAGCTTCCGGAAACCCTCCCGGATAGCCTCTTCCGTAAGAGACGAAATCCATAAACGGTAAACCGGGCACTTACACCCAGCCTTTTGCATCACCCACCGCTGTATTAATTCCCCCTCCTGCCCGGCGTCGCCACAATTTATCACCATTTCCGCCTGTTGCATTAAGCCTTCAATGATTTTGAATTGTTGCACATAAGTAGGATTCTCAATCAGCTTAATACCAAAACGCGGAGGTATCATCGGTAAAGCCGAAAGGCTCCACCGCTTCCATTCCATCGTATAATCATGAGGTTCTTTTAACGTACAAAGATGCCCGAATGTCCAGGTTACCTGATAACCATTCCCCTCGATATACCCATTCATCCTTTTGGTTGCGCCAAGTATCTCTGCTATTTCACGCGCCACACTTGGCTTTTCAGCAATACAAACTTTCATCTATAAACTTTAAACGTGTGCAAAGATACGTTTTTAATTTAATCAATCACCCATCCCAAACTACTCGGGTGTACGACAAAATTCCTAATCAGCTAACATTTTTATAATCAGCGATTATTTCCTTGATTAGAGACTGTTTTCCACTTTTGTAACAAGTCCTCAGATTGATCATTTGTTTAGCTCC
>JAISCM010000126.1 GCA_031265595.1 Tannerellaceae bacterium | reverse complement strand
CCGGTCAACTGATTGACAAAGTCTTCATACCCTGCCGCCGTCGGCGAAGTAATCACGGCAATACGTGATGGCAGAAGCGGCAGTTCCAGTTCTTTATTCAAATTAAAAACGCCCTCCTGTTGCAGCCGGCGGATAATCTCCATCCGCCTGCGGAGCATATCGCCTACCGTATACGCCGGATCTATATCCAACACATTGAGGCTATATCCGTAAAGTTCATGGAACTCAATGGTTACTTTCACCAGCACTTTCAGCCCGGAAGCAAACGGTTGGCCGGTTTCCTGTTCAAAATACGGTTTGATCATCCGGAAGGTTTTTGCCCAGATAGCGCCCCTTGCTTTGGCCACCGTTTGTCCGGTAGCCGCGCTTTTCTCTATAAATTCCAGATAGCAATGCCCCGAAACGTTCGCCCGCACATCGCTCATCTCCGCCCGTACCCAGCAGGCGCCGGCAAACGATTGGTTTATTTTCTCTTTGATCCGCCCGTTTAGTTCAAGCAGGGAGATCTCTTCTCTGTTTACAGAATTGTTATTCGTTCCGAACATTCCGCCTTTCCATATTTAATGCTTTATACATATCCGGGACGCCATATCCCATTTCAATATCAGGCCTCTTATACTGAGAAGAGGCGCGTTGTATCAATCCGATCACTTCTTTATTGCTAAGCCACGGGAGCGCTTGCCAGAGACAAATGCCCAAACCGGCCAATATAGGCGTGGCAAACGACGTACCGTTGCCGAAATGGACATGCCCGTTGCAATCCATAACAGCCACGCCGGTTCCCAAAGCTACCGCATCCGGCTTCACCCGCCCATCGGCTGTAAAGCCTACAGAGCTAAAGAAGCTCTTCTCTTTTTCACTTATGGCCGCTCCTACGGTAAATACATTTTCTGCGTCGGAGGGGAAGGTTATTTTCTCCCAACTCCCGGTTCCTTCATTTCCGGCGCTGATAAACAACAGGATTCCCTTTTCTGCCGCCATCTCCGCCGCCCGGGTAATGAAAGCTGTCTTCCCGTCGAGCAGCGACTGATCGTAATTCAATGATTCATCATCAAACATAAAATAGCCTAACGACGACGAAACCACTTTTACCCCCACGCTATCGGCAAATTCTATTGCGGCCGTCCAATAATCTTCTTCAATAGGATATTCGGAATCTGCGTCTTCGCTTTTTATCAACCAATAAGAAGCTTCCGGGGCCGTACCTACCATCGTTCCCGGCATATTGGCGGCAAGGCATGAAAAGGCCTTGGTGCCATGCCCCTCATCCGTATAAACACTTTCGCCGGGCGCCACGATATTACGGGTGCCGGTAATATCTACCGATGCAAATGCCGACATTCTGTCTACATTCATAAAACCGGCATCAATAACGGCCACCTGCATACCTTTGCCCCGGTATCCTTCTTTATGCAGTTTGATGCCATTAAGCATTTCTATCTGCATCTCCGCATATCCGTAGGGCGATTTTAATACGTCGCCGGAGGGGTACAGGCGGGATGTATCACGTACGTCTTCTGCGGCAAGTACTCTCCTACCCTTCCATACCCATTTTACGGAATCAACGATGGGCAGCTTCTGCAATTGCGCGGCAACAGCGCTGTCTTCCGCCATCACCACAACTGTAGAGAACCAGCGGCTTTGCACAACCGGCTCGCCACCCGCAGACGCCAGCATCTCTATATAAGCCGGTGAAACGGGGAGGTCTGATTCATCCACCCATATACCTTCTCTCAAACGCCGGTTGATAGCGGCTTCGGACAAAAAGGCTTCCGGCTGGTCAACAGTATAGCCCGAATCTCCCTTATCTTTTAAATACACTCGAAAACCATAGCTTTCCGCACAAAGCGCCTCAATAGAAAGGACCAAACAAACGAACAACAAACGTAAGCGTATCAACATAGCTACAGGTTATTCCATTATATCGAAAACAGGAATCTCACGCTTTACGCTCTGGCGCAACGAAATCAACGTTTCAGTAGCTGTAACGCCCGGTATCTCCTGGATACGCGAATTAAGCAATTCCATTAAATGCTCATTGTCTCTCGCATACAATTTAATCAGCATTGTATAAGGGCCCGTAGTAAAATGACATTCTACTACTTCCTGGATTTTCTCAAGTTCGGGCACTACATCTTTATACATCGAGCCCCGTTCCAGCTTCACCCCGATATAGGTACAGGTATTAAAGCCCAGGCTTTTCGGATTGATCTGGTATCCCGATCCGGTAATAACGTTCATATCCATCATCCGCTGTACCCGTTGATGAATTGCTGCGCGTGATACGCCACACTCTTCAGCAACGTCTTTGAAAGGGATACGTGCATTTTTAGAGATTATATTCAGAATATGCCTGTCTAATTTGTCTATTTTTTCCATTGTTGCAGTAGTATTGTTTATATCGCATGTAATGAGTTATCAAAAGTATGTAATAATTTTGAAACATATATCATATTGAAAGAAAAAAGTCAATAATAAATAACAAAAGTGAGAGAACGTATGCTTTTTAGCATATTCCTCTCACTTTATATAGCTTTTTGCAAGTTTGCTGCTTACTTAACGATATCCAGCAATTCTACTTCAAACTTCAATGTGCTGCCCGGTTTAATATCCTGCCCCATGCCTCTGTCTCCATAAGCCAGGTCAGACGGGATCCAGAAGATATATTTCGATCCTACCGGCATGATCTGGATACCTTCCGTCCAGCCTCTGATAACGCCGTTCAAAGCAAACTCGGCCGGTTCGCCGCGGCTGTATGAGCTGTCAAATTCTGTTCCGTCAAGCAATGTTCCCACATAATGCACTTTCACACGGTCTTCTGCCGTAGGCTTTTCTCCATCGCCTTCGGTAACTACCTGATATTGCAGACCGCTTTCGGTGGTGATCACGCCTGCTTTCGTTTTATTGTCATCAAGAAACTTTTGAGCTTCGGCTTTGATGCCATCCAATTCCTCTGTTTGTACGCGCAGGAAATAAGTTTGTATAAAGCCCTGTGCTTCGGTAATTGTCATTTTATAACTACCGGTATCGCTCTTCAGACCTTGCTCCATTCCGGCCAATAACAGGTCGATATCAATCGGTTTCCCCGGAACCGTTTTCAGGCTGGTGGCGAATCCTTCGCCGTTAGCCAATCCCAATGCATAGCTGGCGCTGTCTACTGCTGTCTTCAGGTGTACACTTTTTTTAGAATCACAAGATGTTGCAGAAACGCCTACTGCTACGATAGCAGCAGCAACAAATACACTAATTCTCTTCATCGTTCTTTTATTCATTAATTATTTTACTATATCCAATAATTCCACATCAAAAATCAATGTGCTGTTCGGTTCGATACTCTCTCCGGCTCCCCTTTCGCCATAAGCCAGGCCGGAGGGGATGAACAGCCTCCACTTAGCGCCCGTTTCCATCAATTGCAACGCCTCTACCCAACCGGGTATCACCTGCGAAACGCCAAATACGGCAGGTTCGCCCCGCTGTACGGAGCTGTCGAATACGGTTCCGTTGATCAACGTTCCGTGATAGTGGCATTTTACTTTATCGGAAGCTTTCGGTTTCGCGCCGGTCCCTTTCCTCAGCACTTCATATTGCAGTCCGCTCGGCAGTTCCGTTACGCCTGCTTTCTTTTTATTGATTTGCAGAAACTCTTCTCCTGCTTTCTTATTTAATTCCAATTTCTCGCCCTGAAGCTTTACAAAATAATCATTAATAAGCTGCTTCGCCTCCTCATAACTAATATCCGGCGTTTTACCATCCATGACGTCTGTCATGCCTTTGATGAAATCCTCCGTCTGAATACGTTTAATACCTGAGTTCTGAAAATTATTCCCAATACTTAACCCCAATGCATAACTAACTTTGTCCATTCTTTTTCTTTCTCACCTATTTATGAGGCACAAAAGTAATATTTTTACTAATACAACAGCTAATTATTTGTTCTTTTTTAGAGCAATCCCCTCAAAATAATCGGGTGTACGACAAAATCCCCCCACCCATCCCTCATTTATTATACGAACAAAGGTATAAGTTGGGCGAAAGGGAGAAAAAAAATCTTCGCGAAGAATTAGAAATATCATCGCGAAGAATTTTTTAACAAAAAGTAGTTTATTCTTTATTCTTTACCCAGGCAGCATTTTTTGTATTTCTTTCCGCTCCCGCATGGGCAAGGGTCGTTTCGTCCTACCTTAATTGAGGTGGCAGGCTGGATGGGAGTATCATCATAATCATAATAATCATCATCATCGGCGTAATCATCCAGGTCAAAGTTTTCACCCGACATATTGAGCTCATTTTGATAAATAGTGTAGATATCATCCACTTCCCTTTCATTGACGTCTCCCTTCATATAGCGGAGAGCGTCTTTGTACGTTACGGAAAAACAGGAATCAACATATTCTCTATCATATAATTCCTTGATTTGCGGCAACAGGCTTTTAAAGGTACCGTCAATAGCTCCCTCTACGAGAATAGTTATGAAATCAGTATCAATGCTGTCTTCTGGCAGGCTCAGGTAGTAATCAATGATACCGGTATAGAGTTCAATCATCTCCTGTTTCTTTTTCGGATAATGTAAAGCCGTTTGAACCATGGCGTCTATTATACAGCCTTTTGCATACGCATTTACACTGGGATTAAAAAGAAATGGCTTCATCTCACCGATCCGGGAAAAACCGATCCGGAAAAAGTAAATCCACATATACTGCGCCATGTAATCGCTAAACCAGAAGTCTAAGAAATCATCATCATACACCAGGATAGATAACACTTTCGGCAAGCTCTCTTCCGCCTGAAGCTCCGCCAACAGGAAGAAAGCATGCAAGGCGAAAAAACAATGGCCTTCCACCTCTTCATCTTTTTTGGAGAGATAAGCGTAGCTGTCTACCGCATTATCCAACACTTTTTCTAAATCGGAGATTAACGAAGCCCGTGGCAGTTTTAGGATTTTGTATAATACATCCTGCGGTATCTTAGCGTCGTACTGGTAGAGTTTGTTGATCTCTTTGTGATGAAAAACGGGAACGGAAGCAGGAACAAGTCCTGACTTTTCCACTACTTTTTGAGGGAACATTTCGTGGAGCCTTTCCGTTTTTTTATCTTTGGCGAGAGCATACTCTCCTGCCCTGGCGAAAGTCAGACACATGAATAAAAGACCAATGTCAGCATAGCGCTTGTTTATTTTCTTTAAATCCCTATACCTGGCTTCAGCCTTTTCTATTTGATTGATTCCTAAAAAGTACAGAATACTTACCCGCAAGAAATCAGATACTTCAAGCAGATGAAAAACCGCTCTCTCCGGGGCAAGCGTTCTTATATCCATATCCGCCCCCAGTAGTTCCGCAATCTTATCATACGCATCATCTTCTATAAGAAAAGAGGCCATCTCTATCCGTCCAACTAAATAATGAGGATGTTCGCCGACTAATTGTTCATACACCCTGCGGGCTTTATCCGGCTCTTCCTTTTCCCTGTAGGCTATTGCCAGAGAAACCTTTAGCGCCGGAACGCCGGGATATTCCTTAATCAGTTGCTTCAACCTGGAAATTACAGGTTTCTTTTTTTCAGCTTGAATCTCATCTAAAGCAGCTTTCAACTGAAGCCTGAGCGGCTCGTTCATACCGAACTCCTCATCAAAAAAGGAATCGTCGTCTGTTAGCGTATAACCTAACTTTTTATATACTTTCATTTCCAATAAATTTGGATACAAAGGTAGTGATTTTAACCAGATATTTCAGGTTTCAGGATCACGCCCAAACTCTTTTTCCCATCCATCTTAACTACTACCGGCGTATCAAAGCGAACATGCCGGAGGTAGTTTGTTTCCTGTACAGCCGGCTGGGCGTTCAGAAAGCCACGGTCGTACCAACCATCTTCCTTAAAAGGATTTATCGTAAAATAGCCCACGCCGAACGAAGTCAGATTCTGGAAGAAGTGCGTTCCCTGGCTGGGATCAATCCGGTAATTCTCCAGCCCGGATTCTACAATCACCCGTGCATTGCTGATATGCGGCCACTTAACAGGGATGCCCAGCCAATGGTCGCTACTTCCCCATCGACCGGGGCCAACAAGTATATAACCTGTCTTTTGGCCGGTGAACGCTTTGTTTATTTTCTCTATCTCGTAAGCGATCAATTGGTTATTTGCCGAGTTAAACGCCTCGGTCTTTACATATATAATATCATATACATTGGATATAATTCCATGCCCGAGCACACTGGCAGACGAGATGATCGTATCTTCCGGACGGACTTCTGCCAGGTCTTCTTCCATAACTTCCTTATTATCTACTATCGGGCGTATCTGGAGCAGATAGAAGGTAGCCTTTTGGGAGTTATTGGGGTCTATATTGACAGCAAATTCAATCTCTACCGGACGCCCCATTTCCGTTTGCCCGATATGCAACGCCATATCCAACGTTTCTGCCAGTGGGAATACGTCGTGTTGCAGGATATTGATAAACGAAACGATTTTCCTTCCGCCCGGATAGTATCCGTCTCGGATAATCTGGTCGTAAGGGTCGTAGGTAGAAACGATATATTTCAGCGAGCCATCGGCGTCGGCGTCTTTCACACTCAATCGTAACAGATTGAACGAGTCGTCGATCGAAAACTGATCGGCCATATTCTTCAGGTCGAGGGCATAAAAGCGGGTTTGCGTCTCCCGGAGAGCAAATTCCATCGTACTCATCTGAAGGATATTGTGTGGGTGGCGAGGGGAAAAGCGCAACGTTACGCCCCCATCTACAATATATTTGCCTAATCCCAACGCCAGGTTTACAATCCCGTCTTCCGCCTTTTCGTTTCCGATCGGATAAAAGTTTAAGGAGCGGGCCACACCCGACATCGTAGGATAGAAATGCGAATTGTACTGCGAGCCTACTACTTCCTGCAATACGATCGACATCTTTTCCTGGTCGATCAGATTGGAGGTAGCCGTCATATAAGCCTTACTGTCTTTATAAAAGACCGATGCGTAGACGGCTTTGATAGCATCGCTCACGGTATGGAGCATTTCGTATTTGTCGGGATTCTTCGGAACCATATACGTTGAGTAGATTCCGGCAAAGGGTTGGTAATGCGAGTCTTCCAATAAGCTCGACGAACGCACGGCTATCGGCCCTTTTACCACATCGAAGAATGCCATCAGGTCTTCTATCAGAGCAGACGGCAGGCTGGCGTGAAGGAAGTATTTCAATATCGTATCATCGTCCGATTCACTCAATGCCAAGGGATAGAGTTCGTTCGACTCCATAAACTCGTCGAATATATCGGAACAGATCACAACCGTTTTCGGAATCGTAACAGCAAAGTTGTCTCGATACAACTCCGGCGAACGCTTTACCATAGCGCCTATAAAAGCCAGCCCCCTGCCTTTCCCCCCTAAAGAGCCATTCCCGATACGGGCGAAATTACTATACTCGTCAAACCGCTCCTTCTGATAAATGGCCACTACCCCGCTATTCTTCATCCGGCGGTACTGAACGATCAGATCAAAGATCAGTTGCCGGGCCTCGTCCATATCCTTATAGTCGATAACATCTACATGTTTCAACACTTCGGCAGGAGGAAACATGGCGCGTGAATAAAAGAAACGGGAAAAATGATTGCGGGAAAGATGATAGACCAGCGAATCGTCTGGTATCTCAAAGATCTTCTTCTGCAAACCCTTTAAGTCTTTGATGCGCATGATCTCTTCCTGCGTTTTCGGATTCAGAATAACAAAGTCGCCGAAACCAAAATGGCGCATGATCTTCTTCCGCAGGTCCTGCGGATAACTTTTCGAGTTCTTATCAATAAACGAAGTTCCCAATTCGTTTGCATATACCTTATTAGAAGCGTCAGACGATTCCATAACAAAAGGTATTACCAGCCCCGACTTATGCACATACCGGCCGAATTT
>JAISCM010000089.1 GCA_031265595.1 Tannerellaceae bacterium | reverse complement strand
AAGCTTGTACGGATCTCGAAGCTACCTTCGGTTACCAACGGGATACGCCCGAATTGCTGCACCAGGTCGAAGTAAAGGAAGGCGCGTATGAATTGCATCTCTGCATAGCTTGTCTCCTTTATCGATTCATTCAGATCGGAATCTATGATCTTCTGCATGGCAATGTTGGCGTCGCTGATACCTTTATAGTGGTTTTCCCACATTTCGTACAGTATGCCAACGTCGGGGTTCAACTGGGTGGCGTATTTATTGAATGATTCACGGAACGTACCGTCTTCTCCTTCGGTAAACAAATCGGTTCCGTGTTCGGTTAATACGTCGAAACGTTCGCCTCCCACTCCCCAGCGCAAGAAGCCATAAGCGGCTGTGATGGCGGCTTCTACTCCTTTTTCCGTTTCATAGTAATCGTAAGACATTACCGGAGCATCGTCTTCACTAAGCCAGCTTTCGCATCCCGGAGTTACGAACATCAGGGCGGCCAGCAAGTAATAATATATAGATTTCATTTTCATACTTTTTATCAGTTATTAAAATGTTAGATTAACACCAACTATCCATGAACTCACACTGGGCGTTCCGTAACCGCTACCGTCTGTCTGGGGATTTCCGTCGGCATTTACTTTGGAAGCTTCGGGGTCGATACCCGAATAATTAGTAAAGATAAACGGATTCTGTGCCGTAAAGTACAGGCGAAGCTTCTCTGTCAGGAACTTTTTAGAGATATTCTTCGGCAGGGTGTATCCTAACGTCATGGTTCGCAAGCGCAGGTAGCTGGCTTCCTCGTAATAGGTAGAGGTAATATACACCGGCCGTTCTTCGTCGATACTGGGGCGGGGATACGCATTGGTCGGATTGGTAGGCGTCCAGTAATCCACTTTTACACCTCCGTTGCGGGCGCAATGTTCCATGGCATAGATGTCATTGTAAAGCATGGCGCCGAAACTGCCATAAAGGAATACAGACAGGTCGAAGCCTTTGTAATGGAAGGTATTTACCATACTGGCAATTAGTTTGGGACGGGGATTACCCAGGATTTGTTTATCTTCATCGGTAATCTTATAGTCTCCGTTTATGTCTTGCAGTTTGATATCACCGGGAGAAAACTCGGTTCCGTTAGCAGCGAACTTCGCTATTTCGGCAAGGTCTTCGGCTGTATTCTGCCAGATGCCTGTCTTTTTGTAATCATAATGTACATTGACAGGCTCGCCAATAAACCATTTACTGCCTATATCGTCTATCTTTCCGTTGTAGAGCTCTACGATTTCTTCCTTGTTGGCCGAGAACATAAGGTCGGTACTCCATTGGAAGCTTTTTGTGCTGACATTAAGCGTGTTCAACGCAACTTCAATCCCTTTGTTGCTGGTTTTTCCTACATTCGACAGTACTTCGGAGAAACCGGAAACAACGGGCAACTGGCGTTTCAGCAGCAGGTCGTGCGTGTTTTGAAAGTATAAATCGACTGTACCGTTGATGCGCCCTCTGAAGATACCGAAGTCGAGGCCGAGGTTCCACTGGTCGGTCGTTTCCCATGTTAGCAGATTATTTGCCATTACATCGGGAGCGTATCCGATTGTTTCGGTAGTACCATTGTCGAAGGGGTATTTGATAAGTCTCAGGCGGCCCTTTGTCTGGTAAGGATCAACGGCGGAGTTGCCCGTTTTACCGAAGCCAACCCGTAGTTTCAGGTTGTCTACCCAATCAGCGCCCTGCATAAATCCTTCTTCGTTGATACGCCAGGCTAAGGCGGCAGAGGGGAACAATACCCATTTATGGCCGTCAGCCAGACGGGACGAACCGTCGTAACGGGCGGAGAGCGTCAGCAAATAGCGACCTAAGTAATTGTAGTTGACGCGCCCCATGAAGGAAGCCATATTCCACTTCACCATCCCGCTGCCCAGACTGTTCGTTATCAGCGCCGAAGATATATCGTAGTATCTCAATATATCGGCAGGTAAATCATTTACCCCTATCCGGTTAGTCTCTTTCTGGTCTTCCTGGATAGATTGCAGCAAGGTTACGCCCAATGTATGCTTGTTGTTGAATGTCTTATCATAGAAAAGCATATTCTCCAGAGTAAACATGGTGTATTTCTCGGTTGCGTTCGTGGCGGAAGACGAACTTAATCCCCTGCCGCTGGAGCGGGCCGACCAAAATTCGTAATCCTGTACGGTACGGGAGTCTATCCCCAGATTGGTACGAAACTTCAAACCGTCTACCGGCAGCATCACATCTACGAAATAACTACCCAGGTAGCGGGTGGTCTTCAGCGGACGGTCTACAGCTCCCGCTTCGAGGTTCATCAGCGGGTTGTATATATTATAGGTACCGGGCATCGGGATGATTTCGCCTTCATCATCGCGTAACGGAGCCAACGGGCTTAAACGCCAACTGGAAGCCAGGTTGCTGCCACGGTTGCGGACAGAACGCGAGTATTGTGTCTGTGTGCCGATCTTCACGTATTTGTTTATCTCGTGATTCAGGTTCAGACGAATAGAATAGCGTTCGTAATTCTGGTCTTTGAAGAGGCCGTCGTTTCTATTATAGGTAGCCGACGTCAGGAAATTGGTACGCTCTCCACCTCCACGGATGCTCAACTGGTGGTCGGTGATCATACCGGTGCGCGTTACCTGATCCATATAATTGCTGGAACGTACGCGGGAAGGATCGTACACGCCGTTATCACCCCATCCCATCATGACAGACTCCATAATAGTTGCATCCCTGGTGAACCCCGGCATAATCAAATCGAGTTCGCGGGAGGGAACGTCTGAGTTGTAACGGATGGAAGAATTGGCTGTGTTGCGATACGATTCGCGTGCGTACTCGGCATATTCGGGGCCTTCCCAAAGTTCGAGCTGATTAAGGATTGTTTGTGCTCCCACATACCCGTTGTAGTCAATCTGGGTTTTCCCGGACTTACCTTGTTTGGTAGTGATCAGGATCACCCCGTTTGCTCCACGGGCTCCGTAGATCGCTGTGGCGGAAGCATCTTTCAGTATCTCCATAGACTCAATGTCCGCAGGACTGATTTCATTAATGCCACCGGTAACGGGCACGCCGTCTACCACATACAACGGATCGTTGCTGGCCGTGATGGAACGTTTACCGCGGATCATTACGTTTGGCGTCGTCCCGGGCGACCAATCCTGGTTTGATACCACAATACCGGGTATACGGCCTTGCAGCGCTTCCGACGCAGTAGTAGAAGGAATAGACGCTATTTTAGATGCATCGACAGAAGCTACGGATCCTGTCAAATCGCGCTTCTTCACGGTTCCATATCCTACTACGACTACTTCGTCCAGATTAAGTAGATCTTCCCTCAGTACAATATTGAAAGAAGATTGATCGCCTAAGCGGATCTCCTGCGTAATATAGCCGATGTAGGATACATGCAATACGGCGTCGTCAGGCAGCGAAAGGAAGAATTGGCCGTCAATATCTGTAATTACGCCATTGGTTGTTCCTTTCTCCATGACATTAGCCCCGATAATCGGCTCGCCTCTTTCGTCTGTTACTACGCCGGTTATCCGGCGTTTGGCTTGTTGGGCGATGGGGTTCGAAGGATCTGTACTGTTGGGGATCAACAGAATGTTCCTGTTTTCAATTTTAAAAGTACAGCTTGTCAGCACTTTGTTTAAAATGCTTTCTATTGTTTCCTTATTGGCCTGTACATTTACTATACGATCCAGATCAATCACTTCGTCATTATAAAAGAAGGTATATTCGGTTTTCGATTCTATTTCCTTAAATACCTGCTTTAATGTGGATTGTCTGACATTCAAATCTATTCGCGTGTTTTGGGCGTAGGAAGATGCCACGCTTTGAAACACGAATAGGAATAACATAAAACACGAAAGTTTCATAACACGAATGTTTTTTTCTGTTAAGAAAAGACATAAAAGAGCTTTCCCAAATGATTTATTCATAATTTTACATGGGTTTTAAAAATTAGTAATAAGCATTACTCCGGGGGGAGGAATGTTTGTTTATTTTTGAAATCTTTGTTGGATAGGCGGATGTTCGTGCATTCGTCTATCCTTTTTTTACGGCTGTTTCTTCTACATAAGCTTTGTTTTTATAGGGTTAGTATTCTGTTTGCTATTCTCGTTTTACTTTTTTTGGAATAAATATAATATATCATCTTCCCACCGGTAGTCTACCGGCGCCGTTAAAGACATGTAGGTAAGCACTTCTTCCAGCGATTCGCGCCGCACGGTGAACGACATGTGGGTGTTACGTACCAACTCAGGCGTGGCAACTATTTCTACGTCGAACCATTTTTGCAGGTTGATGATCACTTGTGCGAGGTTTGTTTTATCGAATACCAGTTTGGGATGTATCCAGTTGGTATAGTCGTCTGTATCTACCTTGTAGAGGCCGGTTTGTTTCGTTTGTTTATTATAGGTAAAGAGTTCGCCGGGGCGTAACAGGCGGGCTTCTGTTCCGGTAAAGTAGTCGCCGCTTATTTTTACGCTACCGTTTACCAATACGGCCTCTATTCTGTTCTTCTGCGGATAGTTATTTACCAGAAAACGGGTGCCCGTCACTTCGATATCCAGGCCGCCGGTTTCTACAAAGAAAGGATGCCTTTTGTCTTTCTTTACTTCAAACAGGGCTTCGCCTTCCAGGTATACTTTCCGTTCTCCTCCGGTAAAGGTCTCCGGGTATTTCAGTACGCTGCTTGCATTCAGCCATACGATTGAGCTGTCGGGTAGGAGGTACCTCCCTTTTCCATCCGTCCCGGTAAGTAAATGATTCATGGCAATGGCCGGCTGCTCCCGGTGGTTTCCTGCCTGATAGCCTGCATAGCCTGTAGCGAATAAGAGAAGTATGGAAGCGGCGATTCGTATAAGATAAAAGCGGGATATGGAAGCATGTCTTTCTTTCTTTTGAGCGGGAGAGGTTCGTTCTCTCAAACGGGCTAAGGCCGCTTCCATCTCCGTATCGTCTGTCAGCGATGCGTTTGCATACAGCCAAAGGTCGTATGTTTCTTTGAATTGCCGTTTGTTTTCTTCCTTTTCTTCCAGCCATTGCAACAGCATATCCATCTCTTCCTCTGTGGCCGACTTACTCAGGTATTTACTTATTATATCTTCGCTATTCATTCTCTTTATCCTTCATTCTTTAAAGTAAAACAAATGAACCTGAAAATACCCTACCTTTACTTCCGGCAATGTATTGTTTTGCTGGTTTGTATAGGATGATTTATTGTTTTGTTCACGCTGCTTTCTACAATTCACCACTATGAGCTGAGTGTTTCACACCTGTGAAACCTATCTTTCACACCTGTGAAACCCTTGTTTCACACCTGTGAAAGGACTCTTTCACACCTGTGAAACCCTTAGTTCATCCCCATGAAATGTAGAAACTGATGCAATGAATACACGAAATTAGTATGAACAAAGCCCTAAAGCTATACATAGACTATATTATAGGAAAAGCGGCAGTAATAAGATAAGCCCTATATCTTTCAGTGATACACGCAGTATGGATAATGCCTTGGATATATGTTTTTCAACGGCCTTTACGGATATATCCAACTGTTCGGCAATCTCCTTGTTCTTTAATTCATACTTCCGGCTGAGGATAAAAACCTTTTTACACTGCCCCGGTAAAGAATCGATGGCGCTATTTACTCTTTCACAAAGCTCTTTGTACATCAATTCACTTTCCTGGTCAGACAAATGCGATTGCAGGTAGATTTGCTGGATACGCCCTTCGGTAGATTGCTCAAAGGCTTCCGTATCCGTATACGTTTTACTATTCAGATAATTCAATGCCTTCGTGTAAATAGAGCGGAAGAGGTAATATTTGATAGCGTCTTCCATTACCAGCTTATCCCTTTTCTTCCACAGCTCGTAATAAACGTCTTGCACAATATCTTCCGCTATATACTTGTCGCCCGACAGGCGATAAGCGTATGCACGCAGAATCTTATAATATTTTCCGAATAGATTTTCTACAATAGTATCAGTAGAATATACATCTTTGTTAATCATTGGCACATATCTCTGTCTATCCAGGCAAATATAATGAAATCTTTCGGTTGACAGGTGTTTTTTCATACCTTTACCCTAATATATTATCGAAAAATAATATCTAATCCCAAAAAAAACATCTATCTTTGTTGAAGATAATAAAATTCATTTTTGATTAAAAAGATTTACATGGCAAGACCTGCATCTACAAACAAACGAGACAACGAAAAAAAGAAACAGTCGAAACGACAAGAAAAACAGAAACGTAAAGAAGACAGAAAGACCAATAACAATAAAGGCGCTTCATTGGAAGATATGTTTGCTTATGTAGATGAGAACGGTATGATAACTTCGACTCCGCCGGAATCAACAGCAAAAGAGAACACAGATCTGGACAGTATTGTTATTTCGACCCCCCGGAAAGAAGATACGGAAGAAGAGCCGGTCTATACGGGAAGGGTAGAATATTATAACGAAACAAAAGGATATGGCTTTATAAAAGACCTGAATAGTGTGAAGAAGTACTTTTTCCACATAAGCGCTGCTCCAAAAGACATTAAGGAAGGAAATCTGGTAAGCTTTGAGCTTGAACGAGGAATCCGAGACTTGAATGCCGTAAATATACAACACGAGGATAAAAAGTCCTCCTAACTATAATTATTTAATAAAACAAGAATGAACATTTACATTTCGAATTTAAGTTATGGCGTAACAGACGCTGACTTAACAGAATTATTTAGCGAATATGGAGAAGTAACCTCTGCTAAAGTGATTACCGACAGGGAAACGGGAAAATCCAGAGGTTTCGGATTTGTTGAAATGGCTAATGACAGTGAAGGACAAAATGCAATTGACGTACTTAATGAAGCAGAATACGACGGGAAAAATATTTCCGTAAGTATTGCCCGCCCACGTGAAGATCGCAGAAGCGGCGGCGGTGGCGGCGGATTCAACAGAGGAGGCGGTAATAGAGGTGGCAACAGAAGCGGCGGTGGCGGCGGAGGCTACAACTCCAGAAGATATTGACTAAATCCCGTTTATTTTAGTGAAGGAGGCTTTTAAATAGGCCTCCTTTCTTTTTTTATTCGTACTTTTACCTGCGTTTGCAAACGCTATTACTAATTTTTTAATACCCATATACAATGAAACTACGAGTATCCGTTTTAATTGTCTTTTTCCTTACCGGAAGTATATCCTTTTCTTTCGCACAAAAGAAACCGCGCATCGCCATTGCGGGAATAGCGATTGAATGTAGTACGTTCTCTCCTGCCAGAACGGCCGAAGATGCTTTTCGTAAAAGAGCGGGCGACGCGCTGCTCAACTCCTATCCTTTCCTGCGTGAAGACGCTCCCATGCGCGATAAAGCCGAATGGTTCCCGGCCATGATTGCCAGCGCTACCCCCGGCGGCGCATTAACAAGGGAGACATACGAATCACTTACCGGCCAGATTCTGGAGTTACTAAAAGCAAATGCTCCGTATGATGCACTGTTTTTCGATATTCATGGAGCGATGAGTGTGATAGGGCTCGATGACCCCGAAGGCGACTTTATATTAAAGGTACGCGCGATAGTAGGTAAAGACGCCCTCATATCTACCTGCATGGACTTGCATGGAAATGTAACCTGGCGATTGGCTGAAAATACCGACCTGATTACCTGCTATCGTTTAGCGCCCCACGAAGATTCTATGGACTCACGGGAAAGGGCAGTGGTCAATCTGATCGACCGGCTGGAATCCGGTAAAGGCCGCCCTGCATACAAAGCATGGATCCCGGTACCAATATTGTTGCCGGGCGAACAAACAAGCACACGTATCGAACCGGGCAAATCTCTCTACGGAGCTATCGCCCCCGCTACCAAACAAGTAGGCGTAACCGACGCTGCCATCTGGATAGGATATGCCTGGGCCGACGAGCCTCGTAACCATGCTGTCGTTATGGCTTACGGCGACGATAAGGATATGGTAGTGCGCACGGCCGAATACCTGGCGCATCACTTCTGGAGCGTGCGCAACCTGTTCGACTTTGTTGCCCCCACCGCTACGTTAGACGTATGTCTGGAAAAAGCAATAGCCAGTACGAAAAAACCTTATTTCATCAGTGATATGGGCGATAACCCAACAGCCGGAGGCGCCGGAGACGTAACCTGGACCATTACCGAATTACTGAAACGACCGGAGTTCGCGTCCGGCAATGGCAAGACGTTAGTCTACGCCTCTATTCCCGGCCCCGAGTTTGTAGCCAAAGCCATAAAAGCAGGCGTTGGAAATAAAGTGAAAGGAACAGCCGGCGCCGCCGTAGACAACCGGTATGCTCCTCCCGTAAAACTGTCGGGAACCGTTACCTCTATCTATCTGGACAACCCGGATAATAAAGAAGTAGTCGTAAAGATAGGCAGTATCTATGTTATTGTCACCGAAAAGCGGAAAGGCTTCCACTACGTAAAAGAGTTTACCAAACACAACATCGACCCCACGAAAGCCGACATTGTTGTTGTAAAACTCGGCTACCTGGTTCCCGAACTATACGATATACAAGCCGACTGGATGATGGCGCTTACCTTGGGAGGCGTAAATCAGGACTTACCCAATCTACCCTACAAACGCATCAACCGCCCCATGTTCCCATTAGATAAAGACATGGCAATGCCTGATTTAAAGGCAATAATAGTTAAGTAGTTAAAGTAGTTAAGTAGTCAAGTAGTCAAGGAATTTCTTTGCTACTTAACTCCTTGACTACTTAACTCCTTTGACTACTTTAACTACTACTTTTCCCAATAATCAGGGATGCCCCCATGCCCGCGGGCTTTTTCCGGTTCCTGGGTGAAAGGTTCGGTTAGGGCGGAGTGGATGTCGTACAAGCGTTTGGCTGTTTCCATTATGGCTTCAACCTGGTATTTGTAGGGGCGGTCGGTTACATCTATCAGTCCGCAGTTGTAGTTTTCGCCGTCTATGCTGCGTCCCATCAAATCCTGGTCGCACCATTGGAAGTAGGCAGTGCCTATCAGGCCCGGGTGGGCATAGCCTTGCTCGGTGTAATAACGGTAGGCTACGCCACGCTGCTCCTGGTTTTCTACTTGCCAGAGCGATTGCGCCATGCCTCTGTCTACCGTTCCGAAGTGGTATTCGCCGATGATCATGGGCGTGTCGGTGAGGCGTAGGGCGCGATCCATCATCTCTTTGTCTGGCGCTAAGGCGTAGCAGTTGAAACTGAGGATGTCGAAGGCATTGCGGCAGGTCTCCATCAGCGATTCGTCCAGCTCGTTCAGGTTGCCGAAGCGGATACCGAGGTTCAGGTGGTTCGGGTCATACCGTTTCATGGTTGTTTTTACGGTCTGGAGGAAGATGTTGAACGTTTGATGGATAAATTCTTTTTTACGTTCGGGGCTCGCGTCATTTGCCAGGAATTGTTCCAATGCCGTTTGGATGGGGCGGGCTTCTCCTGCGAGGATAAGGTCGCAAAGGCGGGCTTCCTGTCCCAGCCACGATGGCTCGTTTCCTACAAAGTAGCCTACTATCCAGGGATTGTCTTTATTGGCCGGGAGGTAGGTTTGCATGCTTGAATCTACTTCGGCAGCAAAGCCGGGGGCGTATACGTCGGCAAGGCCCATCAGATCACCATCCATCGCAAGGCCGCGTAGTTGAAGGGTGTGGGCCTTCTTTTTCAGGTTGTACACGGCGGCAGACGACCAGTTGGCTATGGTATTCAATCCCCATCTGTCCATACGTTTGATGGCCATCTCGCTGGCTTTCCCGTAGAAGTCCTCTCCATAGCGGCGGTAGAGGTTCCAGGCGCCGTATGAGGCAGATTCGTTGTTGCGGTTTGTTTGCCGGAACTGTTCGGGGGGTAGCTCCTTGAACATGCCGGTTCGTTTGTCTAAGTTGTTGGCATTGCCGCCGCCTCCGGGGTTTATACAGTCTACGCCATGAGAGAGGAAGAGGTAGCCATCGGGGTCTACAAACCACCAGCGTCCGTCTACTTTTTCTATCCGGAAGAAGCCGGTTCCTTTTACCTGCTTTTGCAGGTAGCCGCCGTAGCGTGAGTAATTATAGCCAGGTTGGGCGCTCTCCATTTCCTGATCTTCGGCGCTCCATTCGGCTTTCAGTTGTTCCAATGAAGTGATCTTCTCCGGGTATTGCACCAGATTATGCTGTCCGAACTCGTCTACGGCGTAGGTATCTTCCAGATACGCATCGCCGGGATCGTCTACGGCAAGCGTAAGGGTGCGGATTTCGAGTTCGGGATTATTAATAGGTACGCGCATGCGAAAGCCTATAGAGTCTATGCCGTGGAGTTCGCCGCGTTTGCCTCCCAGATTGATCCAGCCGGTGTAACGGGGCTGGTTGAAGGTAGCAGCCAGGTCGATCCGGGCGTCGGGTAGCCGGCGGTAGAATTTAAGGGGGATCGCCAGTTTGTTCCAGCCGTTGGGTAGGTAGCTCATAACGCGCAGCTCGTTGTATCCATAGTCGGTGGTGAAGCCTACGTGAAAGCGTTGGGCGGTGGTGATGCGGTATTCCAGCACTACGTAGTTGTACTCGTCCCAGTTGCGGGGGAGGTCGGGGTTAATGTCCCGGATGGCAAACTTTTGTCCGGCGACTTCGTAGTCGCTGTTGAACTTTACTTTAAACGCCTTCGGAG
>JAISCM010000157.1 GCA_031265595.1 Tannerellaceae bacterium | reverse complement strand
AGCGTATCTTTGTCGAGCAGCAATGTTATCTCCTGTGATTTATAGCCTACGTAGGAAGAACGTAGCGTCACCTTCCCCGCAGGAAGGGTTATGCTGTAAAAGCCATAACTGTTTGAAATGGTTCCTTTCCCCAGCGTGCTATCCTGCACGGCTGCATTGATCAGGCTTTCATAAGAGGCGGAATCTCTCACAAAGCCGCTGATCGTATATTGCCGCGGCTTCCTCTTTAAGATAATATATTGCCCGGTAATGCGATAGGTTATGGGCAGAGGAGCAAACAGCCGTTTCAAGCAATAAGACAGCGGCTCGTCTTTTGCCTTCAAAGAGACCAGCGGCATATCCTCTGCAAGGGAAGATTCGTAAGAGAAAAACATACCCGTTTGTTTTTCCAGTTCAAAAAACAAATCCGGGAGAGTTACACTATGTATATCTAAGGTGACGCCGGGCGTCGATTCGGACAATTGGGCTTGCAGCGAAACGGCTGCGGGGAAGACCCATAACCCGGCTAACAGGAGAAAGATGCGCTTCATTAATTCTTACTTACTTTTGTCTACAGCGAGGCGGACGTCCAGCGTTTGATTGATGATCAGCAATACTTCTTCCAGCGGCAGATGGTCGAATGTAGCCGTTAGTCTTTCGCCCCGGATCATGGTTCGGCTCTTTACGCCTACCCGGTAATGATCTGTTAAGTCTTCCATCACTTTTTCAAGTGGCGTGTTTTTGAATTGCAATAAGCCCGTTTTCCACGAGAGGTAGTTCGCATCCTCTTCTGTAAGTACCCTGATCTCTTTTGTTTCCATAGAATAATATGCCGACATATCGGCTGTAAGGATTATATTTTCTTTTTTGTCGCCTTCGCCGGCCATAAAGTTTACTTTACCGGTAGCTACATGTACACGAATAGAAGCCTCCTGTTGGTTGATCTGGAAACCGGTACCCAACACGGTTACTTCTGCCATTGCCGTACGGATGGAAAAAGGGCGCGATTCATCCCGCATCACCTGGTAAAAGGCTTTACCATTCATCTCCACTTCACGCCTTGTTTTTCCAAACGCTCTTACATTATATCTGACCCAGGAACCGCCCGACATGGAGATAAGCGTACTGTCCGGCAGATATACATCTTTTAGTTGTCCGGCAGCGGTAGCTATCTCCACCCACTCCGGCGTATGTGTCTTCCAATAATAAAACGATCCGAGAGAAGCAAGCAAGACGGCAATGGAAGCAGCCACCAGCAGATAGCGTCGCCAGGGGGCAGACGGGCGGATACCTTTGTCATGCGCAAGCCTGTTCCAGGCTTGTTCCGTATCCAGGCTGCCTTCCCGGTAATGCTTCGCTATAAAGCGGAGCCGTTCTTCCTGTTTGTCGTCTTGCTTTTCGCTCATGCTTATTTGCTATTTACCTAAATTGAATTTATATCCTACGGATAAACTTAGTGTATGGTAGTTGGCGCGTACATCGTCCCACGAGCCTTCTTTGGCCAACGAGAGGTCGTATCCCATATTGGCCACCCAGTTATTCACCTCTATACCTACGGAGCCGGAAAGTCCCCAATCAAAAGGACGTACGGCCGAAGAACCGTATCCGGAGCCACTTTGGTATTCTCCCAGATAGCCGCCGCCCCGTCCGTCGTGGTCGATTTCCGAATAGCTGATCCATTCCCAATCGTCACGTATGCTAAGGGCGATATAAGGCCCGGCGGCTACGTTCACTCTTACATCTTTCTTTATATCCCACGCGAATTTAGCCATAACAGGTAGTTGCAGGAACTGGCGATTTATTTTAACAGACATATATCTGCTGCCCCCCTGGTAGTAATCGCCTCCATAGTAATAATCGGCCGTATAGGAGGGGGAAGAGTACGGCCCACCGGACAGATAGCTGAGCGAATATCCCCGCTGCGTATAATACAACCCCGATTTTAATGAAAAACGTTCATTCAAATCATACTCAACTCCTGCGCCCAATTTCCAGCCCGAACGCCAGTTCGGCTGTATCAGTTGCGACCCTGCCCGCTTGAAAGCAGTCATCCCTGCTTCGGGCGTAACAGACCACTGCGCTTTAAGTGTTCCTACACTCATCATCGTCAACAAAATAAATAATACTTCTTTTTTCATCTTTCTTCTTTTTAAAGATTTTATTGGTCATTTTGTCTATAAGACAACCTCTCTTTGAAAAACCCCTATCGTCTTTCAAAGAATTATCCAAAAAAGAAGGTATAGATACGGACGGCCGTTTCACGTAATGTCTTTAATGCTTTACTTATCTGGTTTTCTACTGTTTTTATTGATAGATGGAGCTCGTCGGCTATCTCCTGGTATTTCAAGCCGTCGCGCTTGGAAAGCAGAAATATCTTTTTCCGTTCGGGCGGCAGCTTATCGATCTCACGCCACAAACGGGCGTCGCGTTCGGCATGGTACATGCTTTCCTCCAGCGAGTAGTCTTCCGTATCCGGAAACGATTCTTCCAGCGGTATCCACTCTGCTTTGGCTACAACAGACAACGAGCGGTTGCGCACCGCTTGAAACAAATAAGCTTTCAGGTTAAGGATACGAGCCATCTCCATCCGCTTATCCCAAAGGTCGGCAAATGTTTGTTGCACCACATCTTCCGCATCGTCTACCTTATTTATAAAGCGAAGCGCAAATAAACATAAAGGCTGATACCATTCTTTAAAACTACGCTCAAATTCTTCCGCTGTAAAAGCACCCATACCTGTCTCTGAAAACAATCCGGGTGCAAAGAAAGCGGTTTTTCAGATAGCAACCCTCCTGTTTTTATTTTCTTTATTATTCATTATTATTAGCTTACAATTCTTATGGAGGATCGTATGAAGTTACACTTTTTGTGCCTTGCAGATTACGCCGTACGGCGTTAGCCTGCAATGCACAAAGTTACCCTGCGTGAAATTGTACTATTTGACGGTATCTCTGCTCGCAGGCGTCGATGTTATTATATTGAATTGATTGCGTACAAGGGGATATTTGTCATCCATTCTTCTTGTTTATAGTCGGCGAGCGATGTGCGGATTGCTTTTTGGGGGGGGTATTTTTCGCAGAAGGATTTGAAGCTTGCTGATTTTATGTTTGTTCCTGATTTTACTTCTATGGGGATAATTTCTTCTTCGTTTTGTAGTACAAAATCTACTTCTGCTGTGTTGTTTT
>JAISCM010000131.1 GCA_031265595.1 Tannerellaceae bacterium | reverse complement strand
ACCTTAGAAACAAAGCAGATCCAACACCTGTTTTTCGCCGGACAAATAAACGGCACTACTGGCTATGAGGAGGCAGCCGGGCAAGGATTAATGGCCGGCATCAACGCCCATAGAAGCTGCCATGGGGGCAGTCCTTTCATTTTAGGGAGAGACGAAGCCTATATCGGCGTACTTATTGACGATTTAGTAACCAAAGGGGTAGACGAGCCCTACCGTATGTTTACGTCGCGGGCCGAATACAGGATACTCCTCCGTCAGGACGATGCAGATATGCGCTTAACAGAAAAGTCTCACACGATAGGATTGGCGAACGAAGAGCGATACAAGCTTTTGCAAGAAAAGAGAATGCAGCGTGACGCTATCATTTCTTTTGTTGAGAATTATTCCGTAAAGCCGCACTATATAAATAGCGGCCTGGAGGCAATAGGTACCACTCCCCTATCCCATGGGTGCAAATTGATAGACCTGGTTGCCCGCCCTCACATCAGCTTACATCAGTTGGCTACGCTGATCCCCGCCCTCAAAGACGAATTAGAGAAGACGCCTCCGGGCCGCAAAGAAGAGATAATAGAAGCGGCAGAGATACTAATTAAATACAGCGGATACATAAAGAGAGAACGGATCATTGCAGACAAGATAAACCGTCTTGAGAACATAAACATCAAAGGCAAGTTCAACTATAACGACATACAATCATTATCTACCGAGGCAAGGCAGAAGCTTACAAGAATAAATCCGGGCACCATTGCACAGGCAAGCAGGATCCCAGGCATCTCCCCAAGCGATATAAACATATTACTTGTTCTCTTGGGGAGATAAAAACATCTAAATGTTCCACGTGAAACGCAGGTTAAGATGAATAACGACATTGCAAAAGACATAGGAGGCTCCGAGGGCAATCATGAGGAGAGAATAGCCTCTATTCTCTCCGTAATCCCCGAAAAACCAGGATGTTATCAGTATTTTGATGGCAAAGGGACCATTATCTATGTGGGAAAGGCTAAGAATCTTAAGAAGAGGGTATCGTCTTACTTCAATAAGACGCTCGACAACCATAAAACAATTGTATTAGTAAAACAAATACGGGATATTGCTTATATTGTGGTAGACACGGAGGAAGATGCGTTCCATTTGGAGAATAGTCTGATCAAACAATACCGCCCTCGCTACAATGTAATGCTGAAAGATGACAAGACGTATCCGTCTATTGTGCTGAAGAACGAATACTTCCCGCGCATCTATCAGACAAGAAATATCGTGAAAGACGGCTCTCTTTACTTTGGGCCGTATTCTTCTGTTTACACGGCCAGGGTGATGCTACAAATGCTTAGAGAACTGTATCCGCTAAGAACCTGTAAGTATCCGCTAACGCCGGAAAGTATACGGCAGGGGAAGTACAAGGTGTGCCTGCAATATCACATTAAAAGGTGCAAAGGGCCGTGCGAAGGGCTGCAATCGCTGGAGGAATATAATGAAAATATAAGCCAGATAAAGGAGATACTGAAAGGAAATATATCTAAAATCAGCCGGCTATTGTATGATTTGATGCGGGACTTATCGGCCGAATTACGGTTTGAAGAGGCGCAACTAATCAAACAAAAGTACGAAGCAATAGAGAATTACCGGGCCAAATCAACGGTAGTTCCTCCGATGCTTACCAATCTGGATGTCTTTTCTTTTGCCGATAATGAGAAATCGGCTTATATCAATTTCATGCACATTGGCAATGGGGCGATCGTACAGGCGTATACTTTTGAGTATAAGAAGAAGCTTGATGAGCCGAAAGAAGAGCTTCTGGGGCTGGGGATCATCGAAATGCGTACACGGTTTAAGAGCAATGCGCGCGAGATTATCGTGCCGTTTATCCCGGATATTGAGGCGCCGGATAATTTTCAATTCATCATCCCGCAGAAGGGGGATAAAAAGAAACTGCTGGAATTGTCTGAACAAAACGTAAAGCAATACAAGGTGGATAAGCTGAAACAGGCGGAAAAACTGAATCCCGAACAGCGCACCACGCGCATACTGAGTACCATGCAGAAGGATCTGCACATGGATATATTGCCCATGCATATAGAATGTTTTGACAATTCTAACATACAGGGTACGAATCCTGTAGCTGCATGTGTGGTATTTAAAAAGGCAAAGCCGTCTAAGAAAGACTACCGCCATTTCCACATCAAAACGGTTATCGGGGCGAATGATTTCGCATCAATGCAAGAGGTTGTGGGGCGTAGGTATACAAGGCTTTCGGAAGAGAATCAGGAGTTGCCCCAGCTTATTATTATTGATGGAGGGAAAGGACAGCTTAGCGCCGCTACTGAAATTATCAGGAATCTGGGGCTTTTAGACAAGATTACAATTATCGGACTTGCGAAACGGTTGGAGGAGATCTTTTTCCCCGATGACCCTATTCCTTTAATATTGGACAAAAATTCTGAGACATTAAAGGTGATCCAGCAGCTAAGGGATGAGGCGCACCGGTTTGGGATCACGTTTCACCGGCAGATAAGGAGCAAGAAGCAAACCGTATCTGAACTGGATGATATTAAAGGGATTGGAGAGAAAACGAAAACGATCCTCCTGCGGAAATATAAAAGCGTAAAGCGAATTAAAGAAGCTACAGAAGACGAACTGAAAGAGTTGATAGGAGAGGCAAAAGCTACATTAGTAATCAATGAATTAAAGAAATAGTATGAAAACAGTGATACAGCGGGTACAGCGGGCGTCTGTTACCATTGATGGCAGGATAACGGCTGAAATAGGGGCCGGCTTATTGGTATTGATAGGCATTGAAGATAGCGATAATCAGGAAGATATTGACTGGCTGGCAAAGAAAATAGCCAACTTGCGCGTATTTGATGATGAGCAGGGGGTGATGAATCGCTCGCTTATAGAGGCAGGGGGCGAGATACTGATTGTGAGCCAATTTACGCTACATGCTGCGGTGAAGAAAGGAAACCGCCCTTCGTACATCCGGGCCTCTAAGCCGGATATAGCCATCCCGCTTTATAAAGCATTCTGCCACAAGATGGAAGAAATGACAGGAAAAAAAGCCGCCACCGGAACATTCGGGGCCAATATGCAGTTAGAATTAATAAACGATGGGCCAGTCACCATCATAATAGATACCAAAAACAAGGAATAAATGAACGATCTATCAGCAATAACAATAAAAGAAGCGCAGGAAAAGGTAGACCAGTGGATCAAAAGCTATGGCAAGCGATACTTTAATGAGCTCACCAACATGGCCATACTGACAGAAGAAGTAGGCGAAGTGGCCCGCATCATAGCCCGGAAATATGGCGAACAATCCTATAAGGAGAGCGACGAAGCGTACGATCTGGCCGACGAGATGGCGGATGTGCTATGGGTACTCCTCTGCTTAGCCAACCAAACAGGTATTGATTTAACAACGGCCTTCGGGAAAAATCTTGAGAAAAAGACAAACCGGGACAGTACACGGCATATAAACAATCATAAATTATAAATCGTATGGATAAGTATCAGGAAGCATTAAGTAAATTCAGGCCGGCAGACAGCGAGGCGTTCATCAGGGAAGAAGTAGCTCACCTCCTCCGCGAACATGAGCAGGAGAATTTCAGGGCCGAAACCCTCCGGTTCTTACATGGGTGTATAGACATCACCTCCCTCTCGACCACCGACACGAAAGAGAGCATCTGGAAATTGGTAAATAGTGTGAACGATTTTGAAGGATCTCGCCCCGATATTCCAAATGTAGCGGCTATCTGCACCTACCCCATCTTTACCGAGGTAGTAAAGCAGACGCTTACGGCTCAAAACGTTAAGATAGCGGCCGTAGCAGGCGCCTTCCCCTCTTCTCAAACCTTCGACGAGGTGAAAATAGCAGAGGCGGCGCTGTCTGTTATGCACGGTGCAGACGAAATAGATACAGTGTTAAATATTGGATTATTGCTCGAAGAAAACTATCAGGAGCTGTCTGAAAGCATCCAGGAAATCAAAGCAAGCGCCCATGAAGCAACGCTTAAAGTGATCCTGGAGACCGGCGCCCTGAAATCGGCCGATAACATACAGCGGGCAACAATCATTTCAATATATTCGGGCGCGGACTTTATAAAGACATCTACTGGTAAAGAATATGAAGGCGCAACACCCGAAGCTGTTCTCACTATCTGTCAGGTAATTAAGCAATATTACGAACTTACCGGCCAGCAAATAGGCCTGAAAATATCCGGAGGCGTACGAAAAGCGGAAGATGCCGTAAGATATTATACGATTGTAAGGTGCGTACTGGGCAAAAAATGGCTGGATAATGCCTATTTCAGGATTGGGGCAAGTAATTTGGCAGCCGATATAGTCAGCCGCATCGGAGAGTAAAGAAGTTAGTACGTAAACGCCTTGTTTTACTGGTTTGTATAGGATGGTTTAGGGAGGTGTTCGGCATATCTTGAGGGTTTCACAGCCGTGAAAGGCTCCTTTCACAGTTGTGAAACCTTCCTTTCACAACTGTGAAACCTTCCTTTCACAGATGTGAAACACCTAAGTGGATGCGAGGATTGCATCAAAGGTATACGGACTATTTATCTCTTTCAATGATGTAATCAGCAAGTTCTATCAAACTCTTGCGGGCTTCGGAGTGTGGAAGCTTATATATCACCTCAAGCGCTTTATCGCGATACTCCTTCATTTTCAATTCGGCATACGCAATGCCGCCGTTTTCTTTTGCAAATAAAATCAATTCGGCAATATGGGTAGGGGTAAAGTCTTTGTTCTCTATCACCTGTAGATAGTAAGAAGTAGCAGCATCGTCGCCGGCTGTTTTTCGCAAAGCATAGAGTAAGGGCAGGGTTACTTTGCCTTCTAAAATATCATTGCCGGTGGGTTTGCCGATATGCAGGTTTGAATAGTAATCGAAAATATCGTCTTTGATCTGGAAACAGTAGCCCAGGTATTCGCCTATCTGCCGGCAATAGGCAACTAATTCGTCTGAAGCGCCGGCGGTAATGGCGCCAATTTCTATACAGGCGGAGATCAGCATGGCGGTCTTCTTCCTTATTACTTCCAGATAAGAGTCTTCATCCAGGATACTGTCTTCTACTACTTCCAGTTG
>JAISCM010000113.1 GCA_031265595.1 Tannerellaceae bacterium | reverse complement strand
TCCCGTTTGTATTGCGGGTTAAGCGCCCGTATTTGTTCTATATCCATTTGGGTAAGATCGGCTACTTGCTGTAGGTGAAGCATACGGGTTACCATAATGGTATCTGTTGATAGCGGGAGGGTGGTTTCTACCGGGCAGATATTATGCTCGCAGGAGTAATTCATTACATAATTTGCAGCAATGAATAAAGGTACATACGAGCGGGTTTCACGGGGAAGGTATTGATAGATCTGCCAGAAATCCATTTTTCCGCCGGCTCTGCGGATCGCTTTATTAACATTCCCCGGCCCGCAGTTGTAAGAGGCTAAGACCAAATGCCAATCCTGATAAATATCATACATATCTTTAAAATAACGGCAAGCGGCATAAGTGGCTTTTACGGGATCGCGCCGTTCATCTACCAGGCTATTTATCTCCAAACCATAGCTTTTGCCCGTAGGCAGCATAAATTGCCAGAAGCCGGAAGCGCCTACTCTTGAAACGGCTGTCGGGTTCAGGGCGCTTTCTACAACGGCCAGGTATTTTAGTTCGAGGGGGAGGTCGTGCTCATCTAATATTTGTTCCATCAAAGGAAAATAATAATCAGCCATCCCCAGCATATATCGCACCAGATTGCGCCTGCGTTCGGTATAAAGATTGATACTGTTTCGTACAACGCTATTGAATGTCATAGGGATAAGATGGGGCAATCTTTCCAGGCGGTCGCGTACTACCTCGTCGGGGAAGTAAACATTGTTTTCGTCGTCATGGCAATAATCGTCTGTGTTGGAAAAATACTGTACATGCCATGATTGTAGCAAGCTGTCTACATTGGCGTCTAAACTTTCGGGGATTATCCCGATGGCTTCGGCAAGGGCGTCCGTTGATAATACGGAATAGGCATTCTGCTCTTCGGAAGCTCCCTGCTGTGCATTTACAGACAGAGAGAAAGCAAGGATGCAACATAAAGTGTGTAAAAGTCTGTTCATATTATTAGAATGTTATACTACAATTCAAACCAATAGTCCGCGAACTGTAATGGGTCTGCGGCAAAAAAACCGGCTCTATCCGCATCGATAAGTCCGGTGATATGTCAAAATCAAACAATTGTGCGTCTACATACGCGTCAATCAATGTGATGCCATAAAAGCCGATGGCAAGAATGATACTCAAGTCTCTATACCGGCGAAAGTAATCTTTTCTTGATTTCAGAAGGTTCTGCCTGCCGGCATCAAAGACAATGCTTTTCGGGTCTGAGCCCGGATAAAACTCCGTCCAGTCTTTATTGAAAGTGAAATCTACTTCTCCTCCTTCCGCCGCCTCCAGTGCAGCCCGGTAGGCTGTGGCGTCGTTCATAATGCCTTTGTATCCGTTCCAATAATCCTGGTAGTTTTTATTGTTCCAGGTGATGGCATACATAAATCCCATAAAACCGCCATAGACAAGGGGTAGCTTCCAATATTTCCGGTTGTATATCTGCCCCATGCCGGGAATCAACCCTAACAAAACAGCTTTACCGGGGTTCGGTTTGAACGCCGCTTTGGGTACTTCCGGTACAGAGACAACGCCTGAATCGGCAACTGACAGCACGGCCAGGGTCAATGAATCGGGTGTTGCTACAATAATTGTATCGGTATCAAATCCTTCAATGAACGCTTGTGCATTTCCTTTTAGCGGAAGGCATAACCCTATAGCGAATAGTATAACGCTACTTGTTTTGATTAATTGCCCCATCCGCTACCCTTTATTTCAACTTATCAAACAGGCCGATCAGCCGTTCCAGATCGTCTTCCGAATGAATCGGGATACTGATTTTCCCTTTTCCATCCTCACTGTAGCTCAACTGCACTTTTGTATTAAAGAAGCGAGACAAATGGTCTTTCAGCATCTTATATTCTTCGGGCAGCGTTGGTTTACGGTTGCTTTTGCTTTTACTTTCTTTCTCTTTCCCTTTTTCTGAAAATAGATCTTCTCCGGCAGCTATCCGGCGAACCATATCTTCTACCGCTCTTACGGAAAGTCCGTCGGACATGATCTGTTCGAAAAGAGCTAACTGCACTTTCGCGTTTTCCACCGGAATTAATGCGCGTGCATGCCCCATATCAATTTTCTTGTCTTTCAGACTCATCTGGATTCCGGCAGGTAGCTTTAGCAGTCGTAAATAGTTGGCTATGGTCGTTCGCTTTTTACCTACGCGCTCGCTTAGCTTTTCCTGCGTTAGTTTGTATACGTCTATCAGCTTCTGATAGGCCAGCGCTATCTCTATGGAGTTCAGGTCTTCCCGCTGAATATTCTCTATCAGCGCCATTTCAACAACATTTTCGTCTGCCGCTGTTTTTACATAGGCCGGGATACTGTTCAATCCGGCCATCAGGGAGGCGCGATAACGGCGCTCTCCCGAAATAATCATATAGCTGTCTGGAGAAACTTCTTTTAACGTGATGGGTTGGATAATTCCGATGGCACGGACAGAGGTGGCCAGTTCTTCAAGCGCTTCTTCATCGAAAAAAGTACGGGGCTGGTCCGGATTCGGCTGGATTTTGCTTAATTCGATTTCGTTTATAGACGATGAACCATCGGCTTTTACTTCCTCGATTTTTGCTTCCTCCCCGAGAAGCGCTGCTAACCCATCTCCACGGAATCCACGGCCTAACGGAGACTTTTTATTTCCTGCCGGATTCTTTTTAGTTTCCATCGTCAGTTTTATTCTTATCTATAAGTTCTTTCGCTAATTGCATGTGGTTTTCCGAACCTTTGGATTCTGCATCATACAATATAGCCGGTTTGCCATAGCTGGAAGCTTCGCTTAATTTAATATTACGCTGGATAACGGTTGTAAATACCAAGTCTTTAAACGGGCGCTTTACTTCTTCGTATATCTG
>JAISCM010000019.1 GCA_031265595.1 Tannerellaceae bacterium | reverse complement strand
TAAAAAATTCTATTTTATCACTACCTTTTTTCAGCCGTCCTCTCTCGAACGCGGGTGCAAAAGTAGACATTTATTTTAAACCACCAAACATTTATTCGGGAAAATTACAAGAAAATATTCCCCCGACGGCTTTGCGTACATTAAATATATGTAATGAATAAAAAAAGTCTTCGCGATGATATTTCTAACTCTTCGCGAACTCTTTAGTAAAACATCGCGAAGATTTTATAAAGACTTCGCCATGTTTTGGTAAAGACTTCGCCAAGACTTTTTTTTGCTAAAATACAGCTTCGGATTTCTATTCTACACCCATCTCGTTAGCGATGGAATCGTCATTTTCGTATGATAATCTACCTTCCTATCTTAGTTTTTTACCCTTTCTTTCAGCTTTCAGCCGGCTTCTAACTATTTGTGGTATAGCGAGAAAGGCTGAAAGAAGACGTTTCAGGTTGCTTTCAGCCTGAAAAGGGGTTGCGTGCTATTATTTATTTAGTGTATCTTTGTGGCACGTATATTTGTATGGGGAGTAGTAACTATAATACTTTTATATACCATGGATCCAATGAAGTGTCTCTTTATTAAATTGTTCTTTATCTTTCCTTTATTCGTACAGGGACAGGTTTCTTTTGGCGAACCTGAAAAAATCAATGACAACTGGAAATTTACATTAAGTGACGGGCAACGTATGTCGTCGCCCGTATTTGATGATTCTGCATGGCAGGTGGTAAATCTGCCTCATGACTGGAGTGTAAAAGGACCGCTTAGTCCGTCGCTTGCCGCTTGTACCGGCTATTTGCCGGGAGGTACCGGATGGTATCGCAAATCGTTCGCCATACCGGAAAATAAGAAGGAAGAGAAGGTTTTTCTATACTTTGAAGGCGTTTACAACCGGAATGAAGTCTTTATCAATGGTCATTCGCTTGGGAAGCGGCCCAACGGATATATTTCTTTTATGTATGATGCCACTCCGTTTGTGGTGTTTGGTGAAGAAAATACGGTTGCCGTCAGGGTAGATCATAGCCAAAGCGCTGATTCACGCTGGTATACCGGTTCCGGTATTTACCGTAATGTATGGTTGGTGTATGCCCATCCTGTCCATATCGGACAATGGGGCGTGTATGCCTATCCTTCGGCGGTTAATCCTGAGCAAGGTGTTTTAGCGATTGAGGTAGAGGTAGATAATGAAAGCAGTAGGGCAACGAACCTGGTTGTAGTGAATGAACTGTTTGATACGAATGGCAAAAGCGTTGCCAAAAACAATAAAAAAACAACAATTACCCCCAGGCAAAAAGGGACTATACAAACCACCTTGCAGGTAAAGAACCCGGCTCGCTGGGAGTTGAATAATCCCAATCTTTACACGCTAAAAACAACCCTTCTTCAAGACGGAAAGGCAATCGATTCATCTGTTACCACTACCGGATTCCGCACGTTTACCTTCGACGCGGATAAAGGTTTTGCCCTTAACGGGAATTGGATGAAAATAAAAGGCGTATGTATCCACCACGATGCAGGCGTACTGGGGGCGGCCGTACCTTGCGAAGTATGGAAAAGAAGACTGCTCGCCCTGAAGGAAATCGGCTGTAACGCCATCCGTACCAGCCATAATCCGCAGGCGCCCGATGTATACAGACTGTGCGACGAACTGGGATTATTGGTGTTGAACGAAGCGTTCGACGAATGGGAATTTCCTAAAAGAAAGTGGATTGAAGGCTGGAACGTTGGCACGCCCGGCTTTCAGGGAAGCTATGATTTCTTTGAAGAATGGGGAGAAAAAGACCTGGCGGATATGGTACGCCGCGACCGCAATCACCCTTCGGTCTTTGCCTGGAGCATCGGCAATGAAGTAGACTATCCGAACGATCCCTATTCGCACCCCGTGCTCGACGGCGGAAAAGACACCGGATTTACACAAGCCATGTTCGGCGGATACAAAAAGGAAGCTCCCGACGCTATGCGACTGGGAGGAATAGCCAGGCGATTAGTTGCGGTAATAAAGCGGTATGATAAAGCGCGTCCGGCAACGGCAGGGTTGGCAGGCGTAGCCATGTCTAACGAGACCGAATACCCTGGTGCGCTGGATATTGCCGGATACAATTATACAGAAAGCATGTATGATTCCGATCATAAAAAATATCCGGCCCGCGTGATTTACGGAAGTGAAAACAGACATGACCCGGACGCCTGGAAAGCTGTAAGGGATAAGGAACATATCTCCGGGCAGTTTCTATGGACCGGCATTGACTATCTGGGCGAATCGGGCAGATGGCCTGCGCGGGGATCTTCGGCGGGACTGCTCGACCTGGGCGGATTTATTAAGCCCCGCGGGTATTTCCGCCAATCGTTATGGTCGGACAAACCGGTGATCTATATAGGAACCTATCCCGCGAAAGCAAACAGTCGCCTCTCGCAAGACGCCTGGCCTGTATGGAATTATCAGGAAGGAGACCTGATCCGGATCGTTTGCTATACCAATGCTGCGAAAGCAAGATTGGAATTAAATGGGAAAACGGCAGGAGAAGAAAAGAAATATGATGATAAAACAGGTATTATCTCCTGGGATATTCCTTACCGGGACGGTGCACTGACAGTAATCGGCCTGGATGAAAACGGCGCTGAAACAGGGCGGTACACACTGAAATCGTCTCGCCAACCATACGCCCTGACGATTGTTTCGGCCGACAAGCGTATCGGTAAAGATAAAGGAGTAGCCCAGGTGATCCTTCAGGCAACGGATGAAGAGGGTATCCCCGTGGCGCTTTCCGACAATGAAGTAACCTGCCATATAGAAGGAGCCGCCCAATTACTTGGCCTTGAAGCCGGTAATAATATCGACATGACGGATTATACGGATAATAAACACCGCCTCTTTCGCGGACGTATGATAGCGTATATCCAGGCAAACGGCACGGAAGGCGTAGCCAGCGTAACGTTTACTTCGCCCTGGCTAAAAGAAGCTGCCCTACGTATTGAGATCGGCGAGTAAACAAAAGCGCTTATGAAACAACGCAAAAAGACAATCCGTAAACGGATACTCGCCGGATGCCGGAATATTATTCTGTTCCTGCTTCTTTCGAGTATCCTGGCTGTACTAATAGTAAGGTACGTGCCTGTTTATTATACGCCGCTCATGGTGATCAGGCTTTTTGAACAACCGGAAGGGAAGGGCAAGGCCAGGCTTCAACACAAATGGACGCCTGTTTCAAAGATAGCCCAACCTTTGCTACAGGCTGTTGTTGCTTCGGAAGACAACCTCTTCATGGAGCATCATGGATTTGACAGGAAACAGATAGAAAAGGCGCTCCATGAAGCAGAAGCCGGTAAGCGTGTACGCGGCGCCAGTACAATATCCCAGCAAACGGCCAAAAACGTTTTCCTGTGGCCGGGAAAGACATATCTACGCAAAGGGCTCGAAGTATATTTTACCATCCTTATTGAACTTTTCTGGAGCAAAGAACGTATCATAGAGGTATACCTCAACTCTATTGAAATGGGAGACGGTATCTATGGAGCAGAGGCCGTTGCCAAAGCTCATTTTCAGAAGCATGCGTACGAACTGACGAAGGAAGAAGCTGCCCTGATAGCGGCTACCCTGCCGAATCCGCGTATATTCAATTCGGCCAGGCCTTCGGACTATATGCTGAGAAGGCAGTTGCAAATTATGTCTTTAATGAATAAACTACTGAAAATAGACATGGGATATGAATAGCTTTCGTTATCATGACCTGGGGCGAATCGCCTATACCGGCGCTTTAGAGAAGCAAACCGCCGCCTTTACGGCCTTACTCCAGGCCAAAATGAACAACAAACAGGGCGCAAACCAGTTGTTCTTTTGCGAGCATGAACCCGTACTAACGCTCGGCAAAAGCGGCAAAGAATCGAATTTGCTAGTCTCCGAAGCATTACTGTTGCAGCGCGGCATATCCTTATACCATACGAACAGAGGCGGAGACATTACTTACCATGGCCCCGGACAAATCACCGGTTATCCCATATTCGACCTCGAATACTGGCATCTGGGCATCAGACAATATATCCATACGCTGGAAGAAGTCGTCATCCGTTTCCTTTCTCTCTACGGCATAGAAGGCAAACGGCTGGAAGGAGCTACCGGCGTATGGATCGATACAGAGCCGGCAGGCAAAGCCCGGAAGATATGCGCGATAGGCGTTAAATGCAGCCGGTATGTTACGATGCATGGCTTCGCCCTCAACATCAATACAGACCTGCATTACTTTTCTCTGATCAATCCCTGTGGCTTTACAGACAAAGGCGTTACCTCGCTGGAGAAAGAACTGGGCTTTCCGCAAGACATCGAATGTGTTAAAAGGCAGCTAAAAGAAATCTTCGCTACTTGTTTTCCCTGACCGTTTTCATTGGGCGCTTTCCGGGCATCCGATGAAAATTGTATAGCATTGTAATGAATTTTGTATATTTGCTTTGGAAATTCTTAAAAAGATTAGTGCTTTTTATACTTTTTCCTTAAATTTGCAACTGATGTATAATTATCCAATGAATATAAATTAGGCACTCTATGATGATGAAAAGATATTGTGTAGGTATAAGTATAGCTATATTATTATCATTTGCAAGTTTTTGCATGGCGGCACAAGATGTATCTTTATTTCCTGAAATAAAGACGGAAGTTATCCCTTCCGATACAATTCCACGAATTGAATTTGATGAATCAAGCCTGGATAAACTTAATGACATAAAAAAGCAATTCGAGAAACAAAACAGTTTGTACGCAAAGCCCCTGCCAACGAATACAAGCCTGCTACGCTTCGTACAGGAGGATAAACTAAGGCTATCCAATGAAGCGCTTTATTGGGCCAACTTAGTGAGAGACGCTTCCTCCGCCTTTAATGATCGAATGACCTTTAAAGACACGATTATTGTAGATCCCATATTCATGACGCCTATTTTCAGAGGCAGGCTCTTGCCCGACAACATAACGCTTTATGATACGGAAGTATTCCATTCCCAAAGCCCGTATGATTTTATATACAAACCGGATAGTTCCCTGTTTCGGAATTATCTACGGAAGAAGAAAGTAACAGACGAAACAGCTTCCTTTCTGGAGGAAAACTATCCGCAATACTTCCGTTATTCGGAGAGGGATCTGCCCCACGACGTCCCGGTAGCCCGCTATATAAGGAAAGACCTGATAAAAGACATGCCCGTACTTGTAGAAAACGATATAAGCTTCAGTGATGTAGATGCACCGGTAAAATTTATTCCAGACAGGCGATACTGGACGTCCGGCTTCGAAAGCGCTCTTCAGGTCTCCCAAAACTACGTTTCCGAAAACTGGCATAAAGGAGGAAGCAGCAACCTGAATATATACAGCAAGAACTATATGCGGTATAATTATAATAAGGACAAGATACAAATAACGAACGAAGGCGAAATAACCGCCAACATATATAACGCCCCAAAAGATACGCTCCGCAACTATAAAATAGGTAACGACATTGTAAGGCTGCACAGCAACATCGGGTACAAAGCGTTTGAAAAGTGGTATTATACGCTCGACGTTGAATTTATCACCCAATTGTTTACAAACCATGAAGAGAATACCGAAAACATCTATTCGGCGCTCCTTTCTCCTTTCTTTATCAATATGGGTATTGGTATGAAATATGATTTGAACAAACCATTTCCCCAACGGCATAAAAACCTGCAACTGTCTGTCAACATCGCCCCCCTTGCCTATACCTATCAATACAGCGTAAAGGACGGCCCGGAGATGAACCTGGCGCGCCATAAATTTGAAGAAAAAGAAAATCCGGTGGAAGGAGAAAACATATATAAAAATGAAAGACACATCTTTGGTCCGTCTGTCCGCGCCGATATGGTAATGACGTTCAACAGGAATATATCCTGGCAATCCCGCTTTTATTTTAAGACTAATTTTGAAGAAAATC
>JAISCM010000004.1 GCA_031265595.1 Tannerellaceae bacterium | reverse complement strand
TAAGATCAGGATAGGGAACGAATACCTCAGCATCTGCCTGAGCAAAGCCGCATCAGGCTTATGGCGCAGGCCGGGAAGCATATCCGGTATCAGTATCAGAAAGGTAACGCCCGTAGTTATCACGTTCGCCAAAAATACATACCCTATGCCATAACCGGGATAATAGAACCCATCCACCGCTTCGGGCGCCTCGCTATACAGCCACGGGCAAATCAGAAGAAAAAAGAGATTCAGCCCGATATTCAGAAAAATACCAAGAAACTTAATCCCTGCAAACCGGTAGGCCTTCCCCTGATACCGGAGATAGGCAAACGGAATACAACAAAACGCATCAACAGCCACAAGGCCCAGCATCATCCCCACATACTCCGGATGCGCTGCATATCCCAGCCAACTACTAACGGGCGAGAGGCAAAAGAAGGCCAACAGCAGAAACAGCAGCGATGTACCCCCAACACTATACAGCGTAGTGGCATATACACGCATCGGCTCGCGTTCGTCTTTCTTATTAATAAACCGGAAGAAGCCCGTCTCCATCCCATACGTAAGAAACACCAGCAGGAAGGCTACCCAGGCGTATAAATTGGTATAAATACCGAATTCACCGGTACCGGAAAGCACGCGGGTGTACATCGGCACCAGCAGCCAGTTGAGGAATCGCCCGATAATACTGCTCAATCCATACACGGCCGTTTCTTTTGCCAGTCGCTTCATTCCGCCTGCCATATTGCTAATCGAATAAGGTTCGTTGGTCGCCTCCGTACTTTCTTCCCAGGTGGGTATAGGCCAGCTCGGTTACTTCGCGCCCACGGGGTGTGCGTTTGATAAAGCCTTCTTTTATCAGGAAAGGCTCGTATACCTCCTCCAGCGTGCCGGGGTCTTCGCCCAGCGCGGTGGCGATGGTGGTAAGTCCTACGGGGCCGCCTTTGAATTTGTCGATGATCGTAGTAAGTAGTTTATTATCTATCTGGTCCAATCCGTAACGGTCTATATTGAGGGCTTCGAGGGAGAAGCAGGCAATGGCCTTGTCTATCTCGCCGGTACCTTTTACCTGGGCGAAGTCGCGCACGCGGCGGAGCAGTGAATTGGCAATACGGGGCGTCCCCCTGCTGCGCGACGCTATCTCTTTGGCGGCGCTGACTTCGCATTTTATCTGAAGGATGTCTGCGCTGCGGAGTACGATATTCGTCAGCGTTTCCACCGCATAGTATTCAAGATGCATATTGATACCGAAGCGGGCGCGTAGCGGACTTGTAAGCAAACCGCTACGGGTGGTAGCGCCCACCAGCGTAAAGGGCGACAGGTCTATCTGTATCGAACGGGCGCTCGGCCCCTTGTCTATCATAATATCGATGCGGTAGTCTTCCATAGCCGAATAGAGATATTCTTCCACAACGGGGCTCAACCGGTGGATTTCATCGATGAAAAGGACGTCATTCTTATCCAGCGAGGTAAGCACCCCTGCCAGATCGCCGGGTTTATCCAGCACAGGCCCGGAGGTGATCTTAAAACCAACCCTCAGCTCATTGGCTATGATATTAGACAAGGTAGTCTTGCCCAATCCCGGCGGGCCATGCAGCAATACATGGTCTAAAGCCTCCTTCCGCATACGGGCTGCCGTAACGAATATCTTCAGATTCTCTACCACCTTCGCCTGCCCGCTAAAATCACGAAAAGCAAGCGGGCGCAACGCATTCTGAAAATCACTCTCATTCTCCGGCAACCGGCTATCTCTTATATCAAATTCATCTTCCATATAGTAATGATTGACGCGCAAAGGTAGTAAAAATAAATTGGATACCCGTAGGTATAAGCTGCCGGGGTGTACGTATCCAAAAAGTCTTCGCGAAGTCTTCAGCAAGTCTTCGCGAAGTCTTTAGTAAAACATCGCGAAGGTTTTGTAAAGTCATCGCGAAGACTTGCTGAAGACTTCGCGAAGACTTTTTTTCAATCAACCCCTATAAGTAGCTTTTTTACCTTTGCTTTCAGCTTTCAGCCGGCTTGTAGGCGCTTGTATTGCAGGGAGAAATCCTGAAAGCAGACGTTTCAGCCTGCTTTCAGCCGTTCCCCAGCCGCCCCAGCCGCCCGATCAGCGCCGTGGTACATCCTGAAAGGAACACAGAGTCGCTGGACGGGCCGGGGCTTCCGGCTGAAAGCAGGCTGAAACGTCTGCTTTCAGTGTTTCTCCCTACAATACAAGCAGCTACAAGCCGGCTGAAAGCTGAAAGCAAGGGTGAAAAAGCTACATAGCTTTAGCTCCTCCTGAGCATAAAGCAACAAATTCTCCATTCTTTTTCATCGGTTTATTCACTTTTAATTACTTCTGCGGGGTTGCTGTTGGCGGCTTTCAGTACTTGCCCTGATACGGTAAATAAGACGACGGCCACTACGCCCATGATCACGCCTGCCGGTAGCCACCAGGGGATATTCGTACGATAGGCGTATCCTTGCAGCCAGTTGTTCATGGCTATGTAAACCGGCGGGAGCGCTACGATGCCGGCAAGGATCACCAGCAAGGTGTATTCGCGAAAAAACAGGCGGACAATGCCCTTGGCTTCGGCGCCGGCTACCTTGCGGATGGCTATCTCTTTGCGCCGGCGGCGGGTGGTAGCTACGGCGATGGCATAGATACCAAACAGCGAAATCAGCAGGCAGACAGTTGCCAATACGGAAAATAGTTTCAGCCCGGTTTGTTCCGACTGATTGAGGCGGTCGTACAATTCGCTCACCGGCGTGAGGCGGGCATCGGCCAGCGTAGCGTCAATACCGGGAAGGATAGCGGTGATGCGCCGTATCGCCTCCCATGCCTGACCGGGAGCAACGCGGATATACAACCTATTGTATACCGATGAAGAGGGCATAAAGAGGGTAGGCTGGATGCGGCTGCGAAGCGAACGGGTGTGGAAGTCATTTACCACGCCGGTCACTTCGTATTCCTTCATCACAGAACTGTCGTCGGGAGACGGCATGCGGATAAGGGCGCCTACCGGTTCGCTAAGCCCCATCACCCGGGCGGCTTCTTCATTGAGTACGATCTTTTGCTTCTCTCCTTCGTTCCACCATTCTCCCTTGAGCATCCGCAGGCCGAAGGTTCCGGCAAAGTGGTTGTCGGTAAGGATGAAATGGAAAGCGGGCTTTTCGGATGGCTGTTTCCCCGCCCATTCTACGCGGGTGGTCATTGTGTAGGGGTCTACATTGTGTTGAGGCTCGAAGTAGGCATCGGTCATATTTTCTACTTGCAGGATAGCCTCAAGTTCGTGCATCAATACGGCCTGCACCTTGCCCGAAACATCCACAAAGCCCGATAGCTGGACAACGCTATTGCGGTCGAATCCCAACTCTTTACGGTCTACAAAACGCATCTGCATCATCACCACCCAGGCCGCAACAAT
>JAISCM010000276.1 GCA_031265595.1 Tannerellaceae bacterium | reverse complement strand
AACGATGTAGAGCAGTTTGGCCGCGAGAAGTATTTCTTTGCCGAAGAGCTGCTGCATTACCCCTTTTCAGACTGCGAAGACAGGGCCATCCTCTTCTCGCAACTGGCCCGCCGCTTTGCCGGCCTGGAGGTAGCGCTGCTGGATTACCCCAACCATGTAGCCGCCGCCGTAAAGCTGAACGAGCCCACCGAAGGCGACTACGTAGAGATACACGGCGAGCGATACATCGTATGCGACCCTACCTACATAGGCGCGCCCATAGGCAAAGCCATGACGCACACCCGAAAGGAAAAAGCGCATGTGCTGGTATTGAACTGAAAAAAAACAGCCGGCCCCCCGTCACAAACCCGGCCGCCGGCAGATAATCATTACAAAAGCATTACTATTCACAAACAACAAAAAAGAGTATGAAAACAACGTATGCATCCATTTTCTTAGCCGCAGCTTTCTTCTTAGCATCCTGCGGAGCGGGCAAAAACACCCCTTCGGGCCCCGCAAGTAGTCGTTTCTCGAACAAAGAAGTACTGAAACAGTCGCGCAAAGAGGCCAAAGTGTATCAGAAAGAAGGCTTCAAAACCTTCATCGGCGGCATCCCCTTAGCCCGCCAGCTTGAGAATGCCTGGCTAAAAACCAACTACGCCGACGAAGCGGGTATAAAAGAATACATCGTAACCAACGCCCGCGTGATAGGCGGCAATGCCTCCGCAGCCAAGATGCAGGCCCTGCACCTGGCAAAGGTAGAGATGGCCGGCCTGATAAGCAGCAACATCGCTTCGCTGATAGAAAGCAGCACGGCCAACAACGAACTCTCGCAGCAGGAAGCCGTATCGGTAAACAACGCCCTGCAGGCAAGCAAAGAACTGATCACCGCCGACCTGGGCCGGGTGCTGAACGAGGTAGAGATCTACCGCGAACTGCCAAACAAGAACGTAGAAGTAATGGTATGCCTCTCCTACAGCTCGCAGCAAGCCTTAGACATTGCCCGGAAGAATATGGCCGCCAAGATGGAAGACAAGACCGAGGCCCTGCACCAGAAGCTCGACAAACTGATGGGATTAGACAAGTTCGCCAGCCAATCGAATACAAACCTGCGGATCGATGCGTATTAAGAACGGCCCAAAGCCCTGCCTCTACGGCCTGCTTACGGCATTGCTGCTGTGTATAAACTGTCCGGCAAGCCAGGCGCAGACCGTACACGTAACCGCCCAGGGCGTATGGGACATGGCCAATATCCGCCTGGAAGAAGCAAAGCGGCTGGCGCTGGAAAATGCAAAAGCCGATGCGCTTCGCCAGAGCGGACTGCCCGAAGAGTTTATCGTGATCAGCGCAGGCGCCGTGTCCGACCGGATCAATGGCTTTGTAAGCTACAGCAATTCCGAGCTATCGGGCGAAATAGTGTACTATCGCGTAACAGACGAGCAGGTGCTGAACGAAGGCGCCCGGTACTTCTACCGGGTGCTTATCGAAGCAACAGTAAAAACGGGCAAGATGAAGCGCGACCTCGAATTTGACGCCTTTATCAGCGGCATCCGTACCGGCGTATACCCCGAAGGTGAAACATTCGCCTTCAGCCTGCGCCCCAGCAAAGATTGCTACGTACATATCTTCTGGATAGACGCCGGGGGAGAGGGCGCGCCACTCTACCCCAACCCAGCCGAGCCGCCCGAACTGCTACGCGCCGGCGAAACATACGACTTCCCCCGCACGCAGCGCTACCGTACAAAGAAAGAAACGCAGGAAGCCACCGAAGCGATCTCGCTGGTATTTGCCTTTACCAGGAAAAACATCCCCTTCACCGGCGCCTGCACCCTGGAGAACATCCAGCAATGGATCACAGCCATCCCTTCGGACGAACGGAAGATAAAATACGATGCCATCGTGATCAGCAGGAGATAACACCTTCGCCACCTATCCCCACGCCACTTCTTTGAAGGCATACCGGCGTATCGCTCCGCTCTCTGTCTGAAGGAGCAGATGCCCGGTTGCCTCTATATCGTAGATACGGGCAGAGAAGGAGCCTTCCGGCCCGGAGAAAGGATGATAGCCCTCCTTCCGGTAAAGCGCCTGCATATAGGCCGCCTTTATCCCGGCAAATTCTTCTTGCAAGAGCCGCAGGTACTGGGCATAGAATATCCGCAGAAACCGGCTCAACACCTCCTGCGTATCGTATACCTGCCCGGTGATCTGTGTAAGCGAAACGGGGTTAGGGGCATTGCTCTCAAACAAGGTCTGATTAAGATTGATCCCTATGCCGATAATAGAGCGATGGATCGTAGCCCCGGTCACCTTATTCTCTATCAGTATGCCGCAGATCTTGTTGTCTTGCCGGTAAATATCGTTGGGCCATTTGATAGAGATAAGGTCTGTGTAAGCATCCAGCGTCTCCTTTACAGCAAGCGAGGCTATCTGCGAGATCACAAATTGCCGCTTTGCCAATAGCAGCTCCGGATATACCACCACGCTGAACAACAGATTCATCCCCGGAGCCGACTCCCAACTATTCCCCGCCTGCCCCCGCCCGCCCGTCTGATACCCGGCTACGATAACGCTACCCTCCGGCAAAGGTTTCTCTTCCAGATACGCACGGAGGTAATTGTTTGTAGAACCGGTCTCCTCTACATAAATGACCTGGGGGTAGGCTTCATTCCTGTCCATCGTTGTATTGCTTTACATCCGTTCTATTTTTCTGAACCGTTCATTCAGTTCCCTGATACGTTCAATTATACTCAAGGCGGGGTAGTTTTGTGCATTGCGGCTACGCCGTAAGGCGTTAAAGTTTGATAACCCCGGGCGTAACCCGGGGTATGAACGGCCACCCTCTATCTGAACTGCGGAGTTGTTCAACTCGCTACGGAGTTGAGGATAGGAAGAGGCTGTCTCTACCCCGGGCTGCGCGCCGGGGTTATCAAACTTTAACGCCTTACGGCGTTGGCCCACTATGCACAAAATAATCCCGCGTGAAGTATAGTTTATCAAATGGTAAAGATTCTCCATATATCATGTTTCCCATCTTTTTGTAATCATTTTGCCATTCTGTATTATATTACGAATCCAAATCGGAGCAAGTTTTAAATCCTCCTGTATATTTTCTTTCGTCTCGTGCAAAAGCGCTTTTTTTACGATAGTTATATCACTGTCTGTAATCCCCTGTTCACCAATTTCAGTAAGCGCAGACACAATCAGCATAAAAATCTTACTTTTATACGCAAGCTTTTTGGGTACAACGTGTTTGAAAATGAGTGATTGACTGTAGATTTTTATTTTACGGGGCGCACCATCTGTCAGGTAAACTATGTTTGCCGGAACTTGTGTGGACAAACCCAAAACATTTAGTGCATAAAGCCCTGTTGGAACTATGCGGGCTTTATCCCGTCGTGCAATCTCTTTTGCAACATCTTCAACACTTGGATACAGAACCCCTAAACCTAATCTTTTGTCTATTGAGGGGTACAGATAGATTCCATGTGCCAAACGAATAAGCATGCCGGATCTTTCAAAACGAAGCAAGGCTTTTTTGATCGCCCCTGATGTTCCGAAAGAAGTAAAATCGTCTGCAAAATAAATTTTCCCTCTTCTACGACGTTTAATCTCATTTTCTATCTTATTTGCAGTGCCTTGCATATAAGTTAATCGTTGAATTTTGTCCCAAATTTACGATATATTTGGGACAAAACAAAATGTTTTTCAATACGGTTGCATACGAATGTCTTGCTGTGTTTCTGAATCAATCAGATTTATTGCTATCGGATTTCAGGTATTGTTCTTTTATTCTTTTGGGTAATCCGGAGATTACTTCGCTGTAGGAGTGGTGGATCCAGCGCTTTATTTCGCCGGCAGGCATATCTCTGTTCAGGTAAATCGTATTCCAGTATTTTTTATTAAAATGGAAAGCGCCTTCTACAGCTTTATAGCGTTCGCGCAAGGCTTCTGTATAATCTGTATGGCATTTCAGCGAAAGACAGGGCTCGTCTGCATCCAGCGGCAATAATAAGTACATCTTATCTTCTACCTTAAATACTAACGATACCTCGTCGAAAGGAAAACATTCCGTTGTGTTCTTCAGCGAAAGGCAATAGTCTCTTACATCTTCTATATTCATGGTTTGATTATTAATGGGGTAAATTTACAATAAAATTATGGATATAATACCAACCCCCCCCAACCCCCTAAAGGCCCATGTCATTAAGTTAAGCCGTAACAACCTGAAAGGTTGGATTTTCATAACCGTAGGTCAACGACCTGCGGGGAGTAAACGCCCCCTCTCTCTGCCTGAAAGGCAGCAGATTTGGCGCTCATCCTGTCTCTTTCCGTAGGTCGTTGACCTACGGTTATGAAAATCCAACCTTTCAGGTTGTTACGGCTTAACTTAATGACATTGGGGTTGGGGGATGGGTTGGGGGGTAAGTTAAGGCCCTTTAGGTTTGAGGGAATGT
>JAISCM010000269.1 GCA_031265595.1 Tannerellaceae bacterium | reverse complement strand
TTTTTAAAGTAAGTGATAGCTTCTATCGGATTGCCATCATAAATGGGATAGCCGCCTTTATCCAGCAGCCACAACCTGTCGAACAATTTATATATATCCGACGAAGGCTGATGTATGTTTACCACAATCAGACGCCCGCGGTGCGTTTGCTCTTTCAGTAGCATCAGTACCTTTTCCGAATCGGAAGAAGACAGCCCCGACGTAGGCTCGTCGAGGTAAAGGATGGCCGGTTCGCGAATCAGTTCCAGCGCAATGTTGAGCCGCTTGCGTTGTCCGCCGCTTATCGTTTTGCGGATGGGCGAACCTACCTGCAGGGCGCTTATCTCCGTCAGCCCCAGATCGGCCAGCACAGTGGCCACGCGCGCTTCTATTTCTTCCCTCGAAAGGCGGGCGAAGCAAAGGCGGGCGGTAAACAGCAGGTTTTGATAAACCGTCAGCTCCTCTATTAACAGATCATCCAGCGGCACGAAGCCTATCAACTGCCGGGCCTGGGGCGAAGTAACCGGATACCCGTTTATCGTGATTGTTCCCTTATCGGGATGTATGTTGCCGTTCATCAGGCCGAGCAGGGTAGACTTGCCAACGCCGCTTCCGCCCATAATGGCCACCAATTGCCCGCTCCTCAAGTCGAAAGAGAAATCATGGATCCCATTCGGGCTCTTTCTGAACGTAAAATCAATCTCGCGCCCCGACAGGCTGACGATCTCCGTGCGCTTATCCTTTGTAAAAACAGCCTGTAAATCGCTATAATACACCGGCAGGAAAAGCGGCCCTTTCACCACGCTGCTATGCTGCCACGTATAGAAAATGGCCGAAGCAACCGAAATATCATTTACAAAGACGGAGCCATTCCCTTTATACGTAAAGATATACCGCCCAAACCGGCTGATAAACCATACATGGATACAGCCCTCCATACCCTCCCTTACGATATGATTGCCGCCCCCCTTTACATCGCCGCTGATAGTAAGTATATGAGGCGACGGCTGGCCGAGAACAAAAGCGGATATCGTATCAAACTCATCGGAAGGAACGGAGAATATCGTTGCCACCAGACCGAATAAGGCCGGACGCCCGTCCGTCTCGTCGCTATTATTGCAGGCAAATTCAATAAAACGTATCAACAGCAGGAGTTGCTCTTCCGACGTCAGCTTAACTTTCATCTGCCCGCATACCTTCCGTACAATCTCTTCTTTATCAATAGCAAACGCCGCATCATCGTACATACTCCTTAATTCTGTATATAATTTAATGTACTCATCGTGCGAACGTACCCCGAAATGGCTGGAAAGGTAAGAGTGAACGGCGCTGACAGCCTGGCTGTTTTCTATTTTCATAACAGACGCAAATACAGCAAACAGGTTTAACAATCCGTTCAGGATACTTTCATTCATTTGTCAGTAGCAGATTATAAATTCTATTCAATACCGTGCAAAAATAAGCTAAAAAATGACAACAGACCATTTTTCCCCCCATTTTTCCACATAAGAAAGCATGAAAAATGGCTGAAGCCGGCTGAAAGCTCCTGAAAGCTCATCTTTCAGTCGTACGATTTGTGAAACAGATAATTACAAGCCGGCTGAAAGCTGAAAGGTAAAATGAAAAAGGAATAAAGAAGGGAGGATGATCATACGAAAACAACGATTCCATCGCTAAAGTAACGGTATTGGAAAAAAACACACACAGTCTCTGTTTCAATAAAAAAGTCATCGCCATGTTTTTTTTATTGCATCTATCCGAACAATACTTCATTCTTCGTATATTTGCCATTTCAGAAAGTGAATCAATGAATCAAAGATATCCGTCAGTTCTTTTGGAGAACGCAGTGAATGAGTTGGCTTCTCTTCCGGGGATAGGGAGGAAAACGGCGCTCCGGCTGGCTCTTTATATGCTTCGCAGGGATGTCCCGTTTACCGAAGGCTTTGCATCGGCATTAGTAGCCTTGCGGAAAGAAGTGAAATACTGTAAGGTATGCCATAACATCTGCGACGATGAACTATGCGCTATTTGCAGTGATACCCGGCGCGACCATTCCCTTGTTTGTGTAGTTGAAAACATAAAAGAAGTGATGGCCATCGAAAATACCGGGCAGTTCCGTGGCGTATATCATGTGCTGGGGGGTATTATTTCGCCAATGGATGGAATAGGGCCGAACGATCTGGAAATAGAATCGTTGGTGCAGCGTGCAGCAGGCGAAGCAGTGAAGGAAGTAATTCTGGCCCTGAGTACTACGATGGAAGGCGATACGACTAATTTCTTTATCTATCGCAAATTAGCCCCGTATCAGATACAAGTTTCCATCATTGCCAGGGGAGTATCTATTGGCGACGAAATTGAATATGCCGACGAGATAACATTGGGCCGTTCGATTGTAGACAGAACAAATTTCAGTGATTCGATGAAAGGAGGGTAATATGTATGAAGATATAAAGGTTTCAGTTATTATTGTAAATTATAATGTAAAGTTTTTTCTTGAGCAATGCCTTCTCTCCGTCCGGGCCGCTACTGCCGGCATGGATGCAGAAGTATTTGTGGTAGACAATCATTCGTCGGATCATTCCATAGAATACCTTCG
>JAISCM010000225.1 GCA_031265595.1 Tannerellaceae bacterium | reverse complement strand
TCTTCCTTTTTCTTTTCGCTTATCTTGCCATCCATATAAGCAGAGGGCGACATGCCAAAATAGGCGTTAAAGCTGCTGCTGAAGTAAGAAGGCGTGCTGTATCCTACCTTATACCCTATTTCCGAAACGCTTAATTTGCCGGTGCCAAGCAAATAGGCTGCCTGTTTCATCCGGATCATCTTAATAAAATCTACGGGCGTCTTCCCGGTCAGCGCTTTTAGTTTGCGGTGTAAATGCGTACGGCTCAGACCTAATTTCTTACTCATATCTTCTACGCTTAGCCCGGTATTCTCCATATTGTTGCGCACATAGTCTATGGCATTCTGTAGCAGGCGTTCGTCTACGCTGGTAAGCGTTATCTCCCGGGCATCCATATTGATGGATTTGCTAAAGTGTTCTTTCATCTTATTGCGAAGCTCTATCAGCTTTTCAATACGTATTTTTAGATGCCGGGTATGGAAAGGCTTGGAGATGTAGCTGTCGGCGCCCGTCTCCAGTCCTTCCAGGCGATGCTCCATACTGCTTTGCGCCGTAAGGATGATAACCGGGATATGGCTGGTAGCAGGCTCTGTCTTTAGTATATGGCAAAGCTCAAAACCGTTTATTTCGGGCATCATTACATCGGTAATGATCAGGTCGGGTAGCATTTTCCGGGCTTTTTCCAGTCCTTTTCCGCCATCCGGGGCCTCTTCTATATGATATTGATTCTCTAATTCCTGCCGGATATACGTGCGCATATCCGCATCATCTTCTACCAGCAAGACGAGTGGGCGATTGAGGTCGTCTCTGTTATCTTTCCCCGATGCCGGTTCTTTGGCGGTATCTTTTCTTTCTTCCAGCAATTCGCTGTTTTTTATTCTCTCTTCCGGCAGGAAATGGCTGTTGCCCGATACGATCAGTATACTGAATGTGCTGCCGGCATTGGGTTCGCTCTCTACTAAAATTTGCCCTTTATGCCGTTCTACGATCGTCTTTGTCAGGTGCAAGCCGATGCCCGTACCCATGTTCTGATGGGTCTTTCCCTGGAAAAAGCGGTCGAATACGCGCGCTTTGGTCTCTTCATCCATCCCGATGCCTGTATCTTTAACCGACAACAGGGCATCGCCTTTGTCAGTCAGGCGGACGTCTATCTGTATTTTACCATTTTCGGGCGTAAATTTATAGGCGTTATACAGTAGGTTATTCAGGCACTTCTCAAGCAAATCACAATCATACCAAACGGTGATCTCATTGGGCTCCCAGGTGTAGCTCAAGGCTATATGCTTTTGTCTTACCAGTTCCGTATAAGGGCTCATCACAGCCGTAATGAATGAAACAAGCTCTACGGGCTCTACATGCAGGCTCATCCTGCCGTCTTCGATCTTATTTATATCAAGTATCTGATTGATCAGTCGCTGAAGACGCTCCATGTTCCGAAGGATCAGGAAAGCTGTTTTTCGTTTCTCTTCATTTTCTTCATCGCGCAACAACCGTTTCAGTGGCCCGATAATTAAAGTAATCGGCGTACGGAACTCATGGCTGATGTTCGTAAAAAAGTTAGCCTTTGCCACGCTGAGTTCTTCCTGCTGCTTCACCCTCATACGCTCGATGCGTAATTGGTTTTTCACTTTAAACCGTCCATACACAAACCGGGCTATTACAAACAAAAGAGCCAATGATAAGATAACATAGCCCAACCTGGCCCACCAGGTATTCCATACAGCCGGTACGATTTCAATGATCAGCGAGGTTTCTTCATCCTCCCATACGTCTGGATTGCTGCTGGCTTTTATACGGAAGGTATAGGTTCCCGGGTTCAGGTTCGTATAGGTCACGCTCCGGTGTGTATAGTTATAGTTGGTCCAGCCTTTATCGAAGCCTTCCAGTTTGCACGAATAGATCGTCATATACGAATCTAATATACCCATGGCTACAAAGTCGAGCGTAATATTCTTATTACTTTGTTTTAATCTGATCTTCTTTGTTATTTCTATATTTTGGGTAAGTACCACCTGTCCGTCTATTTCCTGGTTGATCGATACCGGCTCATTAAATATCTTCAACCCGGTGATATGTACCGTAGGGGTAGCGGGAATTTCATAAATATCATCCGGATAGAAGGCATTCAGCCCATTCACTCCGCCAAAGAACAGCTCGCCATCCGGGCTTTTATAGTAGGAACCTAATAGAAACTCATTGCTTTGCAGCCCGCTATTGAAGAAATAACGTTTCAGTTGGCCCGTCTCCGGCGAGTACCTTACGATGCCATGATTGGTGCTCAGCCATAACTGCTCTTTGCTATTATGCGTAAGTATGCCATTGACCACCGGACTATAATACTCCCGGTGTGCCGGATATACTTTTGTAAAGGTATTATCTTCGGGATTATACTTGTTTAGTCCATCGGCCGTACCTACCCAGATCGTACCGCCGGCATCTTCGGCAACTGAAAAGACCGACAGGCTGCTAAGCCCATTACTCCGGTCGAAAAAGGTAAACGATCCAATATCGATGTCCATACAGCTAAGCCCGAAGTAGGTGCCGATCCACAAACGGTTTTTACTATCAATGAAAAGGATAATAATATGGTCGCTCACCAAGCCCCTGTTGTCGGCGCTGCGAAACGTTCGGAAAAGTTTGTTTTCAGGGTCGAAGCGGGTCAGTCCTCCTCCGTTGGTGCCAAGCCAGAGGTTTCCATGCTTATCTTCCTGGATATTCTTAATGAAATCAGACTGCAAGGCATTTACATTCCCCTTGTCTGCCCTGAAATGTGTAAACGTGCCGTCGTCTCTATTGAATAGGCATAGCCCGCCGATATAAGTGCCGGCCCATACGTTGTTTTTGCTGTCGCAGAATACGCTCACTACGGCATTGTCCGAAATCGATCGCGGATCATTCGGGTCGTAGGTATAATGCGTATATTGTTTGGTTTGGGGGTTATAGTGGTTCAGGCCGCCGCCATCGGTAGCTATCCAGATGTTCTTTTCTTTGTCGGTTGCTATGCCTGTTACCTGTCCATAGTTTAACGAATTGGGTTCGTTGTTTATTTTCCTTAGCGATTTAAAGCCTGTATCTTCATATCCCATTACAAAAACGCCCTTATAGCTCAACGACATCCAGATGTAGTTATAGTTGCTCTTCGTTATACTATGTACTTTGGAATCGCCTATTTCATCTACCTGTTCTTTAAATACGGGGTGTTGCTTCAGTTCTCTTTTCTGTGGGTCGAAAATAAAGACGCCTTTCCCTTCTGTCCCTACAAGTATATCTCCATTCAGATCTTCATTTGCGCAGAAGACGGAACGGATCGTATGTTTGGCGAACACCTCCGGGTAAGAAACAAAATGCTTTTTCCGCGAGTCGTATATAGAAAGGCCCCGCTGTAAGGTAGAGATCAGCATATCTCCATTCGAGCGAAGGCATAAATCGAAAACAGCATTGCTCTGCAAGGCGCGGTTGGCCATATTATAATTACGAAAGGTTTGCGTAGTGGGGTTATAAACCGATATGCCATTATCCTGCGAGCCAAACCATAGATTGCCCTCCTTATCTTCTTCTACCGATTCAATATACAAGCTACACAGGGAGGGAGCAGCAGACGCCTCTGAAGGAGTAAGCAGAAAGCTATCCTCTGTATCGGGCGAATAACAAACTACCCCGTATCCGGAAACGGCAAACCATAGCTTCCCGCGGCTATCTTCTATTATATCGGTACATTGATTGTTTTTTACCACTTCGTCGGGCAGGTTTAGCGAAACGTTTATAAAGCCGTCGCAAGCCAGGTCGTAATACTCAAGCCCGGCAATGGTAGCCACCCACAAACGATTGTCCGAATCCTGAAACAACGCAGTAATATGGTTGCTTATCAGAGATAGCGAGTCATTCGGCTGGGTTTTGTAGATGGTGAAATCATATCCGTTAAACCGGTTGAGGCCATCTTCGGTGCCAATCCACAGAAAATTCGTATTATCCTGTAAGATGGTAGTTATTTTTGTACTCGACAGGCCGTGTTCGGTAGTAAAAAGATAGGTTATTAGATTTTGCCCATCGGGATAGGCAAACAGCGGATTATGCAAGGCAGTCAATAAGAAAACAAAGGCAACAAGCAGGTTTTTTTTCATATAATTTTTTTTTCACAGTGTAAATGTATGACTATTTTGTAGAATATGCAACATTGTTGTAAGGATTGTGTACATAATTGATAGTGTTTATATACATTTATTATCGATATTTGCAGCGAGATACTTTTAACTAACCCACTACAATAGCTGCTATCATAAAGAAAGTAGTAGTGTAACACCTGAAACTATCGCAAAGTCTATTTGTATAGTTTCAGGTTGTTTTTTTGGGGATATTTAATACTTTTGTATAATCTTTATGATATAAAAGAGTAGTTATGCCATGTATTCTTATTATTGAAGATGATACTACATTTTCGCTGATGCTTTCTACCTGGTTAAAAAAGAAGAATTTTGTGGTAAAAGCAGTAAGCTCTGTCTCCTGCGCAAAACAAGAAATAGAAGAGGGGAGCTATGATTTACTTTTATCCGATTTCAGACTACCCGACGGTGATGGCATCGATATACTAAAATGGCTGAAAGAGACAGGCCGTTCTCTGCCATTGATTATGATGACCGGCTATGCCGATATTCAGACAGCCGTACAATCTATGAAGTTAGGCGCCTCCGACTATATATCCAAACCCATAAACCAGGATGGGCTGTTGCTCAAGATAAATGAATTTCTTGCTGCCAGCAAAGCGCAGCGTTCGCCCGCTTCTTTCCCGGAAGGGCACATCGAAGGGCAAAGCGCAGTTGCCGGCCAGATGTATGAATACATCCGGTTGGTAGCGCCAACGGATATGTCTGTGCTGATCACCGGCTCAAGCGGTACGGGAAAAGAATTGGTTGCCCGCTACATACACGAACTAAGCAGCCGTAAAAAGGCTCCTTTTATAGCCGTAGACTGTGGAGCCATCCCGAAAGACCTTGCCGTATCCGAATTTTTCGGTCATATAAAAGGTTCCTTTACCGGTGCGATTGATAATAAAACAGGCGCTTTCCAGACGGCGCACGGAGGCACTATCTTTCTCGACGAAATAGGGAATCTAACGTATGAGGTGCAGGTGCAGCTACTCCGGGCCTTGCAGGAACATAAGGTGAAACCGATAGGCAGCAACCACGAAATAAAAACAGACATACGTTTAGTATCCGCCACAAACGAAAACTTGCAAACAGCCATTAAAAACGGCGACTTCAGGGAAGACCTATACCACCGCATCAACGAATTTGCCATTCGTATCCCCGATTTAAAAGAACGGAAAGAAGACATTATGCTCTTTGCCCATCATTTTCTACGCCTGGCCAATACGTCTCTACAGAAAGACATTGCAGGCTTTACCCGGGAAACAATAGATTTTTTCCAGTCGTACCCCTGGCCGGGGAATGTGAGGCAAATGAAAAATGCCGTGAAGTATGCTACGCTATTGGCTACAGAGCGGTATATAACGCTAAAAGACTTGCCCGGCGATATGATGCCCGCTCCCTCCGTCTTTACAGAAGGCGCCACGCTACGCAATGAAGCACACGAAAAAGAATTGATACAAAAGGCCCTTACCGAATCGGGAAACAACAAGACAACGGCCGCCCGCATACTGGGTATAGACCGGAAAACCTTATATAATAAACTGAAACACTACGGCCTGAGTTAGTCCAGCATCAAACTCATATAGGCTGCTTTATCCGGATAATCAAACAAATGGGAGGTAAGCGCTTCTACGTTCATCCGCTCCATCTCGCCCAGGGATACAGGGCTTCCGGGATGCGTTTCCGCCCATAGCCGGATCAGGCGCTCCCTGTCTATCACCCGCGCCATACCAAACGGATAAGTGATCTGGCCGCCGTTGCAGGGAGGGGTACGGCATACCGCCTTCTCTACGTCATACTGTTTGGTAATATCGAAAAGCAAACGCTGCCTTACTTTCTCATTTTCAAAAAGAATCTCCTTAATCAATACACACTCCGGAGTACGGCCTTCCGCCGGAGGCAGGGTAAAGGCAAGGCCGGCGAGCTGCCCGTCTGGCGTATAGGCGGCAAAGCAGTTCCCTCCTGCTAATTC
>JAISCM010000006.1 GCA_031265595.1 Tannerellaceae bacterium | reverse complement strand
TCTTTCAGTCCGGCAAAGGCGGGAATGATGCTGTCTGCCGTCTCGTCTCCTTTGTATTCGCTCCAGCCGGCGCCTTTCAGCCAGATGGTCTGGCAGCCTATGGAACGGGCCGGTACGATGTCTTTGTCATACGAATCGCCGATCACTACTACCTCGCCGGGAGCTAAGCCTAAAGCGTCTACGCCGAGCCTGAATAGTTCGGGATCGGGCTTCCGTACGCCAGCTACCGACGACTCTATAATGGCACGAAAGAAGCTTGCCAGGTGGAAGTCTTTCAATACCGTTTCCATATTGCCATAGAAATTAGACACGATGGCTAAGGGGTATTTCTCAGACAGCTTCCTGATAATGGGAAGCGCTATGCTGACAGCCATCTGCACATAGGCGTAACACCAATCGGCAATACCGGTAGTGTATTTGGTAAAGCCGGCGTCTCCTGTCAGATAGCCGTTCTCTGTCAGCCACCGTATCTGCGTTTCGGCTTTCAGCCGTAGCACATGCCAGAAATTGTGCTTGGGCAGTATGATCCTGTTGGTAGCCAGCGTACGTTCGCCCTGTATGTATGCTTCGCGGAAGACGTCTTTGCTTACCGGGATATGCAGCGCCTCGTATGCCATCCATAATACTTCGGCCCAATGTATGCCGTTCGTGTCGATCGTACCTCCGTAGTCGAAAATGATTCCTTTTATCTTTTCTGAATCGAACATAGTTACTAAGATTTAGATTCTAATTGTTTGGTAAATTGTGTACACATCCGTTCATGTTTTACAACCATATAGACGAGCATCGTATTCAATACCGTTATCTCGAAAGCGAAATAAAGCCAGGGCCTGTTTACAAATAAACTAATGAATAAGGCGATGACGCGTGTATTGAATGATAGCATATTGGTATATTTCATCAGCGGAAGGCTCTTTTCTCTGAATGCCTGGCGAAACCATCCGGGCGCTTCGCCGTTGTACTTGTTGCGGATCACGTTCATCATTTGCTGAAGCTTCGGGCTTTGCTTCTCCTGCCGGGCCGTATAACTAATGTAGGAGGTATCGAACAACTTAAAGATAAAGTCTTTCCTCCAACTCATCTTTTGGTAGTTCTCCCTCAGCGCTGCCGAGTTAGACAATTCGCTCCCCGCTTTACCTTTCAGGAACAGCAGATGTACATTTCTGTAATAATCGGCCATAGAAGCCTGCGTTGTATGAGAAAAACCGGTGAAGGCGGCAAACACCCAGATCCACATATCCCACACAGGAAACAACCGCGAGCAGATAGCGGCATAGATAGATATAAACCAAAGGTTGCCGCAGAAGCCGTCGAGCATGCGCCCCAGCGGCGAAGTCTGGCCCGTCATACGCGCCAGTTGCCCGTCTGCGCTATCGTACGAATTAGCCCATACAAGCAGGAACATACCGATAACGTTGATAGTAATATCCTGAAAGTAAAAACAAATACCGGCGGCAATGCCTATAATAATAGCGGCAACGGTGACAGCATTCGGCGAAACGCCCAGCCTGCCAAACAGCAACGCCCACCCATACCCGATCGGACGGTAAAAGTAAATATCAATAGGCTCTTCCGTATCCAATGACTTGAAGGTAGCTTCTATATCAGGCTTCTTTGTTCCTTTTTGCATGACTCGCTGATTAATGAATAAATCCGTTCGGCAATGTAAGGGGCCGCTTCTTCACGGCAGGGAGCAAAGCTCGGCCAGTCGTTGAAATCAATGATACGCACCGTGCCGTCTTCAGACACAATACAGTCGCCGCCGTATACATGGATGTTTACTATCTGGGCTGCTTCATTGCATAAATGTTGCAGATGCGCTTCGTCAAAAGGAATCCCTTTGGCCGTGCCATTGATCTGTTCCAGTCCGAATTTGCTGTGACTTTGGTCGGTAGGATAAAACCAGTAAAAGAAACCAACGCCCGTAACGCCGTAAAACTTAACAAGGTCGCCTACCAGATGTTCGTTGATCACGGCGCTTTCAATGCCCCGTATCGCAAACTCCTCCAGGATGCTCTGCGCCTCTTCGCGGTTGCGCACATACGTAACGTCTTCGCGGTGGATCGCATGGAAGTCGCCTCTTTTGATCCAGCAATTATGAAACGCCACGTCTTTGAAGGCCGGCAATGGGTCGTCTGTCGTTCGGACGATCAGGCTTTGTGGATGCGGAATATCATTAAGTAGCAGCAGGCGCGTCATCTTTTCGCGTGTACAATTCTCAATCCCGTAGGCCGAATTGATCACCGTCTTGCCTTCGCTCTCATACTTTTGGAGCGTATGGATAGACTCCCAGTCGCGCACCATACTAAAAACGAAATCCTCCTCTATTTTATTGTCCCACAAATCAGCTTCGGAATATTCGTTTACGATACATCCGCGCTTGCGAAGCGCCTTGGCTGTAAGGTGGAATATAGCCGCATCGTTTCCCACGTGGTTCGGAGAATACCTGCTTCCCCTCCGGATACCTGCTATCGTCAGTTCTTTCATACACACACCATCATTACGCTATTATGTGTTTAAGAACTGTTCGGCTTTCACAATATCTCCGGCATGGTCTATATCTACTATTTTGCCGAACGGATACGCTTTCAGCGTTAATCCTTCTTCAATCAACAAACGTTGGTAATTTCTCATTCTATACATTCCTTTTGCTATTGCATTATCCAATACTTCTAAGGCCGAACGTTTCAGGCAGTAAATGCCTCCCGATATATAGCGGCTATCCGGCTGCGCCTCGTCCGAAAAGCTTTTTATAAGCATATCCCGGCCTGTATTTACATACAGAGGCTTTTCGTCGTCGATATAATCCGTCACGGCCATGAGTCCATCCATATCTTCACTTGTTAAAAAGGATTGGATATAGTGTTTAAATTCTTCTTTTTTAAATATCGTATCTACCGTTGTAAGGCAGAAGCGCTCGTTTACCAGATACTCTTTCAGTTCAAAGAAGCTATGCATCGAACTGGGGGTAGACTTAATAAGCAGCCGGAACGGCACAGGCAGTTGCAACTTCCCGAGGTACGCCTGTACCTCTTTCATCTCTTCGTTTACGATAACGCTGATAGACGTTGCCTCGTTTTGCAGAAAGATGTCAATCAAACGATCAAGTAAGGGAGTTCCATTCAAACGTACCAGTGGTTTAGGCCATGTAACGCCTTCTCTGACTAAGCGGGAGCCTTCACCGGCGGCAATAATTGCATAATCCATCAATCTATCTCCCTGATCCGTATATGGCGGAACTTCACTTCCGAGCCGTGACCGAGGAAGCCGATATGTCCTTTCTTATTGAACAGGCCGGGATGTTCTCTTTTGTCGGGGGTACCGTTACTGGTTGCTTCGCGGATATTTCCGTCGAGGATCACTTCGCCGTTCAGGGTGATCTTGATATGGTCGCCGTCGGCTATTACTTCCTGGCTGTTCCATTCGCCGGTGGGTTTCAGGAATCCGCGTTTAGCCGGCAGGATACCGTAGACCGATCCGTGGTACTGATATACCTGCAAGTCTTTGTATACCGGATGTTCGCTGTCTAATATCTGTAATTCCATCCCCACGTAAGCGGCGTCGCCTTCCATCGGCGTACGGATGCCCAAGCCGTTATTAGCGGCAGGCGTCAGCATAAATTCAAAACGGAAGACGAAGTTGCCGTATTCGCTCTTTGTATATAAATTACCGCCTGAGCCTTTACCCGGGAGCAAGGTAATTGTGCCGTCTTCCCTTGAGGTATAATCAACGGTATTCCCTGTCCATTCAAACATATTTGTTCCGTCGAACAGCATTTTATACCCTTCTTTTACTTCTTCGGCAGAGAGTGTAAAAGGTTCCGGGCGTTCCAGCTCCTTTACATATATACTACGGTAATA
>JAISCM010000253.1 GCA_031265595.1 Tannerellaceae bacterium | reverse complement strand
GCCTTCGCTTCGCTCTGATACCAGTAGGCAACGGTTGCCAGATCCAGTGTCAGGTTATTGGCATGTCCATGCTCTATGGTTCCTTTCAGACTGGTTTCAAAGAAAACCGGATCATTGATAAAGAAACGATAGATGTGAGTCCTCCCCAACCAACCAATATCATTATTCACACGGGGATAACCAAAATACGGATGCGAGAAGGCTTCTTTCGGACACCAGGAAGTATTGAAGAAGTCTTCTGTTCCTGTTCCAACCAAAGAAGGCATCGTTTCGCCATCGATAAACCACATGTCATCTCCTTCGCCATACCACATAGGGCTCGGACAATGCACATAGTAATTGATCCCGACAAAATGGCCCTTCCCTTTAATATCGGCAAAAACATAATTTTCGGCTCCATCTTTATTCTCATCTTGCTTTCCGACAATTCCCCACTCTGTTTCACCTTCAGGGAGAGCTTCGGTCAACTCATGATTATACCAGGCATGAAAACGTCCCATATCCTGTGGCAGCTTCTTCATCTCCAGATAGTCTACATAGAAATAGAATGCATCAATCGTTATATCCGACTGATTTTCTATTTCTATCTTCGCCCCGAAGGCAAACGGCATCTGGAAATAAGAAGATAATCCCGTACCATTTCCAGGGCCTGCCGACAACGGGAAAGAAGCGTAATTATATTGCTCATTCCATCCTTGTCCGAAGAAAGGGCCGATAGGAGATTCTACAGACGGATACGACTTATTATCCCAATACATCTTTAAAATAATGTCATTGCGACTCAGTCTCTCGGGAGAGGGAGCAATCGTAATCCAGATATGATTGATGATCCCAGCGCCTGATATTTCAGCAATAGTACGGGTTTCTCCAGGCTTAATAGCCGTCAGACGGTCTCCATTGTTTCCTGTCTGATCATAGCTACTGATACGGCGATTACGCACTCCGTTTTTCATTTTAGCCAAATCATACATCTCTCCAGTCAGGTTACTTACCTGCCCATCTGCATCATTTAGATAAAATAAGAGACCGAAAAAAAACAATAAAAGAAATGTTAAATGCTTTTTTCTCATAAAAATTCTCGATTTAATTATTAAACAATATGTAAGCACACAGCTAGTTGCTTAGAGACAATAATAGCCCCTTATAGGCAAGCAGCCTGTAAAATATATCCTCTTTCAGGATGAAATTAGTATCTGATATTCAGCCGTTTTCTATCTATACAACGGCCCGTATGCGGCACATGCCCTATAGTCTGAACCTTCCGTATCTGAACCGAATGCATTCCAGGCAGATGGACGGAATATTTTATCCTCATCCACATTGTGCATACATACAGGAATAGACAATATCGAAGCCAGCGCTATCAAATCGGCGCCTATATGCCCGTAACTTATCGCTCCATGATTCGCTCCCCAATAATTCATAACAGAATAGATGTCTCTGAAACGACCTTGTCCTGTGACCCGGGGAACGAAGAAAGTAGAAGGCCAGGTTTTGTCGGTTCGTTTATTGATCATATCAAACACATAGTCGGGAAATGTAGCAGACCAGCCTTCAGCTATCTGTAAGACAGGCCCCAAACCTTTCACCAGATTCAGACGGCACATTGTCAATGGCATACCCGGCTTCGTCAGGAATTGAGAAGAGTAGCCACCTCCGCGCATGTATTCCAAGGAGGCAGGATACCAGGTTGTAGCGTCCAGCATCTTATCTACTTCTTCGTCAGTTATTTCCCAGAAAGGCTTCATAACCGGTTTACCGTCTTTTGTTTGCTGCCCCGTTCCGTCCAGCGTGCATGATCCGGAGTTGATTAAGTGAATGGCTCCTTCTTTCAGCAAGCCGTCAGGTTTCCATCCACTGATGCGTTCGATAGCTTCGGGACTCCAATATGTTCTCACATCGGCAAATATCTGAGCCGTATTGGTCACTAATTTTCCGAACAGCATGGATACAGCATTCAAATGGTCGTCTTCCGTTGCGAAAGTGAACGGTTCGCGAATCCCGTTCCAATCAAAAGAAGAATTCAGGATCGCTTCCGAGAAGTCGCCGTCGGGCATAAAATCTGTCCATTGCCGTTGTCCCTGGAAACCACCGGCAATAGCATTATGGCCCATCGCTTCTTCATGATGACCCATTTCACCCAATACTTCATTCCCAGTCATCAGGTCGCGCATGATCAGGGTCATTTTCACAACAAATTCCCAATCCTGATCTTTCTTCTCACGTGAGAATTTCAAGTGTGGCGGATTGAAATCCTCGCCTTCTCTCGGCAGGCAGTTCTTCTTTGTCCATGCCAGGGCTTTCTGATATTCATCCTTATCGTAAATTTCCTGTTGCACACGACGAAGGATTTCCGAGCAGTCTATATACTCGGTGCGCATACCCAAGTATTCCTGCAAAAAATCAGAATTAACAATTGATCCGGCAATCCCCATGGATACAGATCCGATGGCCAGATAAGATTTGCCGCGCATGATTGCAACCGCCAGGCCGGCTTTGGCGAAACGCAATAACTTTTCTTGTACATCTTCAGGAATTTCCGGATTATCCAGATCCTGCACGTCTCTTCCATAAATACCAAAGGCAGGCAGTCCCTTTTGGTTATGGGCAGCCAATGCGGCAGCCAGGTAAACAGCTCCCGGACGTTCAGTGCCGTTAAATCCCCAGATAGCTTTCGGAATCAGCGGATCCATATCGATAGTTTCCGATCCGTAACACCAACAGGGTGTGACAGACAGAGAGACACCGACATTTTCGCGGGCAAACTTCTCCGCACAATCAGCCGCTTCCTTCACGCCGCCAATGCAAGTGTCGGAAATGACACATACAACCGGAGATCCATCCGGATAACGAAGTGACTCCGTATAAAATACAGCAACTCTTTTTGCCAACCCCATAGTCATATCTTCCAATGACTCACGAATGCCGCGTCTACGACCGTCTATAATCGGACGAATGCCGATTTTAGGATATGTGTTCTTCATATAAAATTGATTTTAAAAGATAGTATTAATTTCTTCTATAGATAGACCAAACAACTTCTTTATTATCTCCGATAGTCCTTTTTCTTCTCCTGCAAAATGATAGACATTATGGTGGTGACGGAATGACTCATTGGGAGCTATAAAGGCGCCGGGCGATGCGCTTTCAAGTTCAAGGAACGGGCCCATGATGCTGCCGTCTTCCAGTGGGCCATCGTTATATGCGTTTAAAGCATCGCCGGTAAGCGGATCTTTTGCCGGATTCCACTCCTGGTTCAGGTAAACAGCATTCGGATCGACATCAAACGTAGATACGGTTAATCGTTTAGTTGCCGGATCATAATTGCCGGCAATGGCTTTCGTCCTTTTGGCATTCATACCGATCTTGCTTCTATACTTTCCATCTGTTTTCAGAAAAGCAACGTTATTCCTGATGCGGAAATGGCTTGCCGGTATTTCACCGAAATAGTTGGTGGTGGCAACAGGCCCCAGTTCTTTCTCGTCGCCGGAGATAAACGGTACGATCGTTACCGCTTGTGGGCCGGGATGAAACATGTCCAGCATCCAGATACAAATCGTGCCTGTTTCTGCCGTCCAGGCAAAGTTGTTCAGATTCGTAAGGCTGTTTTCCGTAGCGTAAGCCACCACTTTTATATCCGCATCTGTATTCAGCAATATACCGAGTTTTGAATTGATTTCGGGAGCGCTCAGAAGCGTAACCGTCCGGTCAATCTTCAGGCTTAAAAGCGTTCCCTGATAATTCGTTACGTCCATGGCTTTTTCCATCGTCACGCTTTTACCACCTGTATTCACAACGGCCCAGGGTTCAATATCGATAGGCTTTGGCGTATGCCAGTTGTCATACACCTGCCCGGCTCCCGGTTCAAAGAAAACCGAGAATTTGCCTCCTTCAGGCCCCAACCAGAAACGATTTTCTCCGCCATAACCATTCATGTGTTCATTGATATCCTCCGAATCCAACGCTTTGTAATTCAGATAGCCAAGGCTGGCGCCGCTCAGTCCTCCTGCGGTAGAGGTAAACACTTTTGCCTGATATTTGGGAGAGACTATAATCTGGGCGCCGGCATCATCACTCTTCAAGACAACTACCTGATCATCTTTTTGGGACAGATACTGATAATCATACCCGAATGTTCCTTTTTCATATTCGTTCATCGTTCTATTTTTTGAATTGTTGCAACTCAATAGGGTTAACGCAGTGAGCAGTAGTAACCCAAAACTATTTTTCTTCATACCAATCGGGGTTAATTTACTTCAAGTTCTGTCCATCCGGGTAATTTGGGGAATTTATTATGAGGCTCTGCCTGATACCAGAACACCACAGACGCTATATCCGACTTCTGCGGCAGATAACGCCCGTCATGCCGCCAGCCCAGATCCTGAATGGTTACTCTCAGGTCTTTCTCGAATCGAACGGGATCGGTGATATGCCAACGATACAGCCCGAATCGCTGTTGCGAACGATAGGTCCCGTCCGGACGGATCACCTGATGCAGGCCGGTATAAGGCGTACAAAACTCCTTATATTGCCCTTCCCTGTCGAAATTATACGAGCCGCAGAAGTAATCTTCTGTCCCGGTTCCACAGATCGTCGGGAATTTAGTGTCGCCATCCATAAAAAACTTGATCTCGCCTTCGCCCCACCAACCGTTGTTGTTTACGCCCCAGGCCATATAAACGCCTACGTACTGCCCTTTTCCTTTGATG
>JAISCM010000198.1 GCA_031265595.1 Tannerellaceae bacterium | reverse complement strand
TGTGTTCTCCTTCGCCGAATACTTTCATGGCGATCACTCCTTTGCCGTTGGCTTGCGCTTGGGCGAGGATTTCACTTATCTCATCGGGCGTTCCGTCCATCTTTGTGCCGAACGGGTTAAGCCGGGCCATGATCACATCTACCCAGGGATGTTGCGAAGCTAAGCGAAGGGCGTCGATATTATGGCAGGAAACGCCTGTTGCCCTGATGATGCCATCTTGTTTGGCTTTGGCCAACCCATCGATATAATGGGTGCGGGTCTTATCCCAGCCGCCTTCCATCATGCAATGCATCAACAGGATGTCGATGTAGTCGGTACCTATTTCCTGGCGGAAACGATCGAGGATCTTATCTACCGGCTGATTGTTTTCGGAGCCGTCTTCATGCGTCCATACTTTGGAAAGTAGGGTTAGTTTCTCACGGGGCAATGTTTTGATCGCCTCTCCTACAAAAGGATGCGAGCCGTATCCGTCGGCCATATCAAAGAAGTGGATCCCCCGTTCGTAGGCATGGTGCGCCATTTTCACGAACGCCTCCATGCCTTTGCGCGTTTGATTGGAGCCTTTGTTGTACCCCATCGTTCCTGTACCCATGGCCATACGGGAAACACGCAATCCTGTTTTCCCCAATTTCACCTTATCTACTGTAACACTCGCGGGTGTGCAACTGATGTTGGCAAAGCCCGAACCGAAGACAGTCAGCCCAGCCATTCCGGCAGCTCCTGTCTTAATAAACCTACGTCTGGTAATTTTATTCATAATGGATTAATTTTAAAGCCGCAAGATAGTTATTTTTTATATATTCGTATGTCCATAAAACAATTTTTCCTGTGGCGCGCGAAGCTGTTACGTCAATAATACGTTGGTTGGCGCTGCCTTTAAAGGGCAAGGCCTCATTGCGGAGGCTTTCCATATACCGGCCATCTACCAATACATCTATATAAGGCAACATTCCGGCAAGCGCAGGAGAGGTAAGCACCTGTTCGTACCGGTATCCCGTATAACACCAGATCGTTTTACGGGTTTCACGGCGGATGCGCCGGGCCAGTTCCGTAAAACCTTCCGGCTGCATCAACGGGTCGCCGCCGCTGAACGTAACATTCGAGAACTCGGCTCTTTTCACAATCTCCAGTATCTCCTCTACCGTATAGTACATGCCGGCCTGTATATCCCATGATTGCGGGTTATGGCATCCCCTGCAATGATGGCTGCACCCGGCGGCATAGATCGTTGTCCGAAACCCTGGCCCGTCTACCGTTGTGTCTTCTACTATTTTTACTATGGAAAGCTTATTCATGGACTACTCTGTCATTTAGTTCGGCTAATTTAGCGCTGTTCCAGCGATCGGTTGTTCCTACCAGATAACCGGTTATACGCTGTAGTTTGTCAATACGCATGCTTCCGCATATCGGGCATTCATTCATCTGAGACGCTGCATTTTCGTACCCGCAATCCGAGCAGCGGTTCCGGTTATGGTTCACCGACGCATATCCCATATTATGTTTATCCATCAGATCCACGACCGTCATAATGGCTTCGGGATTATGGGTGGCGTCGCCGTCTATTTCTACATAAAAGATGTGGCCGCCGCGCGTTATATCGTGATACGGCGCTTCTATCTTTGCCTTATGATGCGCGCTGCAAACATAGTAAACCGGCACATGATTGGAATTTGTATAATACTCCCTGTCTGTTATCCCCGGCAGTATACCGAATGTTTTCTTATCCCTGCGTGTAAAATGCCCGGATAATCCTTCCGCCGGCGTAGCCAGCACGCTATAATTATGCTGGTATTTTTCCGAAAATTCATTGATCCGGTCGCGCATATATGTTACAATGCCGAGGCCCAACTGCTGCGCCTCTTCATCTTCGCCGTGATGCTTGCCCGTTAAAGCTACCAATGCTTCTGCCAATCCGATAAAACCAATGCCAAGCGTTCCCTGATTGATCACCCGTTCAATAGTGTCATCCGGCTTCAGCTCTTCACAGCCTTCCCAAAGGACAGACATCAGCAGGGGGAATTGTTTGGCCAACGCCGTCTTCTGAAACTCAAAACGCCTGTGCAACTGTATAGCGGCCAATGCAAGCGTCTCATTTAATTTTGTATAAAAACAGGCAATCCGCTCCTGCTGGTCTCCGATCTCCATACACTCGATAGCCATCCGAACCAGGTTCAAGGTAGAAAAAGAAAGGTTTCCACGCCCGACAGACGTTTTTCTGCCAAACCGGTTTTCAAACACCCGGGTACGGCATCCCATCGTAGCCACTTCGTAAAAGTAACGCTGAGGGTCGTCTTCGCGCCACTCCTCGTGTTGGTTGAACGTAGCGTCGAGATTCAGGAAGTTCGGAAAGAAGCGCCGGGCGCTTACTTTACAGGCCAGCACATACAAATCGTAATTCCGGTCTTCGGGCAGATAGCTTACTCCCCGTTTCTTTTTCCATATCTGAATGGGGAAGATAGCCGTCCCCCCATTTCCTACTCCTTCATTGGTGCTGATCAATAGCTCGCGGATGATACATCTTCCTTCGGCCGACGTATCCGTACCATAATTAATAGAGCTGAACACCACCTGGTTTCCCCCACGCGAATGGATGGTATTCATGTTATGGATAAACGATTCCATGGCTTGGTGTACACGCTCTATCGTCCGGTTCATGGCATGCTGTACGATCCGTTCTTCGCCTGTTAGGCCGTCCAGCTCTTTTGGCAGGTAATCGGCAATTGCTACATTATATAAATGTGTATAATCTTCCCCGTTTATCCGTTCCAGTATTTTTATCTCTTCAGCGAATGTAAGCTTTACGTACGGCGCCATATAAAAGTCGAAAGCGGGAATGGCCTGTCCGCCGTGCATCTCGTTCTGGGCTGTTTCCATAGAGATACATCCCAGCATACTGGCCGTTTCTATCCGTTTGGCCGGGCGTGATTCGCCATGGCCGGCCATAAAGCCGTTTCCAAGTATTTTATCCAATGGGTGCTGTACGCAGGTGAGGCTCTTTGTAGGATAATAATCCTTATCGTGGATGTGCAGGTAGTTCAGGCGAACCGCTTCTTTTACGTTCGGAAGTAGCAAATAGTCGTCAACGAAAGGCTTGGTAGATTCGCTGGCGAATTTCATCATCATCCCCGCCGGCGTGTCTGCATTCATATTCGCATTTTCGCGCGTAATATCAGTAGACTTGGTTTCGATGATTTCAAGAAACATATCTTTTGTCTTGGCTTTCCGGGCGATACTCCGTTGGTCTCGATAAGCAATATACTTCTTTGCCACCTCTTTCCGGGGGCTTTTCATTAATTCTATCTCTACCATATCCTGGATTTCTTCCACGCTCATTTGCTCGCGTCCCTGGCATGAAATATAGTCGGCGATACATCTTATTAATGATGCGTCTTCTCCCTTTTCGGTATGAAGCATTGCTTTGCGTACGGCTCCCATGATTTTTTCTTCATTAAAGCCAACTATTCGCCCATCGCGTTTGATTACTGTCTGGATCATAACTTTCTTCTTGTTTTCGTTTTGTCACATATAAAGGATAAATATACAGACAAAGATAAAGGATTTATATATAAACATACCTATTCGGGACAACTGTTTTTTTGAACTAATATGTGAAGTTTTCTTAAATGGAAAACAATTATATAATTATCAATGTGTTGTGAAAAAGATGTGTTTAAATTGTTTTCCGAAAGAAAAACTATCCCTTCCGAAAAATCTTTTTTCAGTTTTCATGTTGATTAATCTAATTAATGAGTAGATTTGCGGCTTGATTGATTCAACTATGGAATGGGTTAGCGATTTATTATGGGGCAGCGGCATTGCCCACTCTGTCCTGATTTTATCTGTTGTGATAGCTTTAGGCATCCAACTGGGAAAGATTAAAATCTTTGGTGTATCATTAGGTATTACATTAGTCCTCTTCGTAGGGATACTGCTGGGGCATTTCGGGTTTCGCGTCCACGAAGATATACTTCATTTCCTTAAAGAGTTCGGGCTTATCTTATTTGTGTTCTCTGTAGGGATGCAGGTAGGCCCCGGTTTCTTTTCTTCTTTCAAACAGGGAGGTATTACCTTAAATATGCTGGCTTGCGGGATTGTTCTTCTCGGAGCGGGCGTTACGATTATTCTTCATTTCGTAACCGGTCTTCCTCTTGCTACGATGGTGGGTATTATGTCGGGCGCCATCACCAATACGCCGGGATTAGGCGCCGCCCAGCAGGCATACAGCGATTTATTCGGCAATACCGACCCTACGATCGCTCTTGGTTATGCCGTGGCTTACCCGTTGGGAGTGGCGGGTATTATCCTTTCGATGCTATTCGTCCGCTATGCCTTCCGCATAGGCCTCGACAAGGAAGCCCGTCAAATTGAAGAAGAAGAAAGTAAGCAGGTACACGAAGCAATACCGGTTTCACTGATCGTAAAGAATCCGGCTGTGTTTGGAAAAACGATCGGCGAATTATCCGCCTTGTTGATACACCGCGAGTTTGTAATTTCCCGCATCTGGGTGAAGGAGATTAACAAGATTGAGATAGCAAGTGGCGGAACAGTATTGCATAGCGATGATAAAATATTTGTTATCACCACCGAACACGATGCGGAAGCGGTTAAAACATTTATAGGACAGGAAATAGAAATGGACCGCAAACAGTGGATCCCGGCCGATAGCCAGTTCGTAAGCCGCCGTATCGTAGTAACCAAGCCGGAGCTGAACGGCAAAAAGCTTGGCGAGCTCCAGTTGCGGCGATTACACGGCGTGAATATCACCCGCATCAACCGTGCCGGCGTAGACTTGGTGGCCAATCGCGGACTAACCATGCAGATCGGCGACCGCCTGACGGTAGTAGGCAGCGAACCAGCCGTGGCCAAAGTAGAAGAAATATTCGGCAACTCCTTCAAACGGCTGAATGAACCCAACCTGATCACCATCTTTGTAGGTATCGCGTTAGGGATCATTCTCGGCAGTATCCCCATTGCATTCCCCGGCATTCCGCAATCGGTTAAATTAGGCCTGGCCGGCGGGCCGCTTATTGTAGCCATCTTAGTCAGCCGGTTTGGCTACCGCTATAAACTGATCACCTACACCACCCAAAGCGCCAACCTTATGCTGCGCGAAGTAGGTATCGCCCTCTTCCTTGCCTGCGTAGGACTAAGCGCCGGCGAAGGCTTCGTAGATACAATCGTACACCAGGGCGGATTATCCTGGATAGGCTACGGATTTGCAATTACTACTATACCTTTATTAATTATAGGCTTTATCGGACGATTTTTCTTCCGAATAAATTACTTCACCCTGATGGGATTGATCGCCGGCAGCACCACCGACCCCCCGGCCTTAGCCTACGCAAACGCCACGGCAGGAAACGATTCCCCCGCCGTAGGGTATGCCACGGTTTACCCCATCACCATGTTCCTCCGCGTACTCACCGCCCAATTAATGATTTTATTCTTCTATGCGTAATTTATATCCGATCTTACTAAAATATGCCTCTCCACTATCTACTATTTAACCCTGTCTTTCAGCTTTCAGCCGGCTTATAAGTGTTTGTGTATAAAAGGCTTTGGCTGAAAGAAGTCCTTTCAGTCTGCTTTCAGCCTTCTTTCAAAAAAAAATTATAGGCCGGCGAAAGGAAAAAAAAGTCTTCGCGATGTCTCCAGCAAGTCTTCGCGGACTCTTTACCAAACCATCGCGGACTCTCTATCGAGTCATCGCGAAGACTTTTTTATATCATCGCGAAGACTTTTTTTATGAAATAAAGACCTTGCCTCCGGTTTCCGGCTGAAAGCAGACTGAAACATCTGCTTTCAGTATTTCGTTCTGTAAACCAACTGTTTACAAGCAAACTGAAAGCTGAAAGAAGAAATGAAAAAGTAGCTTGACAGGGGGGATTTTCTCACGTTTTTTAAATCGGTTAAAGTAAAATTATACAAAACCGTGCAATTACGGCAGGTCGGCAGGAAATTGTTAGCGATCAACCTCTCAAGGTTGATTTCCCAAAATCAACCTCCCAGGGTTGATTTCTTAAAATCAACCTCTCAAGGTTGATTATATTGAAAAAAGTATTACTTTTGTAGCATATATAGGTAAAACTATGGGTATTTATGGTATTATAACGGGTGATGTTGTTGGATTTACTAAACTCAGGGGTGAGGATAGAGATAGTCTGATTGACGCTCTTAAAAAAACCATAGATGATATATCGTGCAGAGAGGAGAAAGAGAAGACTTTAGCATTTGAGATGTACAGGGGTGACTCTTTCCAGATAAAAGTAACAAATGCGAAAGATTCTTTGAGAGTTGCCTTGTTAATTCGGTTAAGGTTAATATCCGCACGGGAAAGCTTCAAACACTCATCCCTAAGAAGGATTTCTACATGGGACGCCCGCTTATCTATAGGGATAGGGTCTATTGATTTTGCAAAAGAAACAATACGTATTTCGGATGGAGAAGCCTTCCGACATTCGGGGAGAGCCTTTGATTCGCTAAATAAAATAGATCGCCTTGTTATACGGACGTCGAATCAAGAGGTGAATGAAGAATTTGATGTGGAGTGTTTTATGGCAGATACAATTATAAAGAAGTTGTCTGATAAACAAGCGAAAATAACATACGGATATCTGCTGGAAGAGAACACGCAGAAATTCATAGCAGAAAAAATGGGGCTTACTCCACAGGCTGTGAACAAATCATTGCAACTTGGGGGCACTGCGCTTCATAAATTTATTGAAAGGTTTGAAAAGTTAATTGAAAGACTTTAATATACAAGGGAGGAACGCTTGCCTATGAAGACGACGGGACAGCTACATCCACCCAATCGTATATGTTGAGCAAATCCTTTTAATCATTCCATGCAAAAATCCTTATCTTTGTTCGCTAAAACAAAGACAGGAAATGAAACAATACAATTTTGATGAGATTATCAATCGCAAAGGGACGCATTGCATAAAAGTAGACAAGCTTGAAGAACGATATGGAAATGCCGCCCTTACGCCGCTATGGGTAGCAGACATGGACTTCCGTACCCCCGATTTCATTGTGGAAGCAATAAAAGAACGCTGCTCGCATGAAATTTTCGGATACACGTTTGCTTCCGCCGGTTATTACAATAGTATTATCAACTGGCTTAAACAACGCTATGCGTGGGACGTAAAGCAGGAGTGGATCAGCTATATACCCGGAATCGTAAAAGGAATAGCTTTTACTATCGACTGCTTTACCCAGCCCGGCGACAAGGTAATTATACAGCCTCCCATATACCTTCCGTTTCGTGCCGTGCCGGAAAGCATGGGGCGTATGGTCGTACATAATCCGCTGAAACGGGTAAACGGAACCTACGAGATGGACTTTGAGCAATTGGAAACCATCGCAGGCGACGGGTGTAAATTACTTATCCTCTCCAACCCGCATAATCCGGGAGGTATCGTATGGCCGAAAGAAACCCTGATCCGATTGGCTGAGATCTGTGCGAAGCATCATATACTCATCATTTCAGACGAAATACATGCCGAAATGGCCTATCCGGGCTACCGGCACTATCCTTTCCCCGCCATTTCCGAAGCAGCCTCTTCCTCCTGCATCACCTTTATGGCTCCCAGCAAAACATTTAATATAGCCGGCATCGTTGCTTCCTACGC
>JAISCM010000145.1 GCA_031265595.1 Tannerellaceae bacterium | reverse complement strand
ACGCCCGGGTTACTGATCATTCCGTCTATCACCCACAGGGGGTCTCGATTGCTTAGCGTGCCTACGCCGCGGATCTCGATTTGCGAATCTTCGCCCGCTTTGCCGGTGCCTCTTACATTTACACCGGTGGCAAGGCCCTGCAACCGGTTGGTTACCGAGCCCGAGGGGCTTTTCTTCATATCGTCCATGTTAATAACCGATACGGCGCCGGTCAGGTCTCCCTTCCTTACGGTACCGTATCCTATCACTACTACTTCTTCCAGGCCGATACCTCCGTCTTTCAGGATGATGGTAAGATTTGTGTTGGAGCCAACAAGTACTTCTTCGGTTTGAAAACCGATATACGATACTTGCAGCGTAGCGGTAGATGGAACGTTGAGAGAGAAGGCGCCGCTGATGTCGGTTATCACGCCGTTCGTGGTGCCTTTCTGAATGACATTGGCGCCGATCACCGGCTCGCCTGTAGCGTCGAGTACGGTGCCTCTCACTGTTTTTTCCTGTGCAAAGACAGATACTACATACATCAGCGTCAGCAGACATATCAGGCTGAGCTTTGTGCATACGTGTTTTACTTTACTTTTCATAAAATATTATTTTAAAAGGATGATTATTTCTGATTGAAAAAGGCTGTTACCCTGTGGGGCGATAGCATTTGCCAGAGGGATGCTACGGTCCAGCCGGGGGCAAAGATGTCGTTGTAGAATCCTTTCCCGTTCTTGCCATAGTCCCAGTTGGTGTGTTGCACTACTTCGGGGTAATAGCCGGTTTTGCCGATGTTGAACCGGCGGCCTTCTTCCGGCATCAGTTGGAGCATGGATGTTTTGATTACGGACGAAAAGGCAGCGAAGCGCGGCTCGTTCCTTTCTTTCGCCAGCCAGTCCAGTACGGTGGCAAATTCGAAGATGAATACGTCTACATGATTGTTTTCTACCGATACATTGCCCCATCCCCGGGAGAGGAAGCCTGCGTCGCCCAGCATCTGCCCGGGGGCAAAGGGTACGTCCCACAGGTAGTACCATGATAGGCAGAAGTAGGCGGCCTGCCGGCAGAGGTCGGTGTAATGCGCGCGCTCTTTGCCGCGGGTGGCCATCGAGAGGTAATACATCGCGGTGGAGGCGTATAAAGATGCTTCCTTGTCTTCGCAATTCGCATCCAGGGTAGACGAGAAATAGTCTGCCTTGCTTATCAGTTCTTTCTCTAAGTACACGGCCGTTTGGCGGGCAGACGCCAGATAGGAGGCATCCCCGAAGTAGCGATACGCCATCGTAAGCGGCAGGGTGGCCGAGGGCGTGCTGCCTCCGGAGGCGTCGGAGACGGTAAAATGATCGTTGAATTTCCGTGGGAAGCTGCCGTCTGCGCCTTGCAGCTTGCCGAAATTAGCCAACAGCTTTCTGATCTTCGCTTCCCATTCCGGGTGGCTTCTTCCTTTCGTCTTCTCGTAAGCTAAGTAATGGAGGATGGCCAGCGCGCCTTCGGACTGGCGGCGGATGCTGAAAATGGTGTCTGTGCCTTCCCAGTTGTAGTTCACAAATTCGCGGAAGAAGCCTGCCGGCGTAAAGCCATGGGCCAGGTAGCTGCTGAAGATGTTCGTTGCTTTACGCGCCAGCTCCGGCTGGTTTGTTTCCTCGCCATATTCGAGGGCGTTGAAGGCATTGAGCAATACGCGGCCTACAAAGCCTATCTCGGCCGAGCCTGTGCTCTCACAATCGTCTGTACGGAGATGTACGCCTGAGAAGTACTTTAGTTCGTACCGGTCTACGTAGCTTTCGGTATAGAAGTTGGAGAGTACGCGCTTTGCCGATGCCTCATCGTAAGGCGTTTGTACGGCTTGCGGGGTAAATGAATCGAAGGCATACGTCCATGTGGCGGCAATGAATGTGGAGTAATCCGGGGCGTTTCCTTTGCGTATCTCCCAAAGCAGTTCGCGGGATTCTCCTTTCTCAAGCTTTTCAAAAGCCTGTACGGAGGGGGCGAGCGTTAGCTTGCGTATGTACGTATGGGGCGCCTCGTGGTAGGGGAAGCCGAATACGAGGGCTGCCTGCCCGGAGATATTGCGGAAGCCGGTAAAGCCCAGCGACGTTTTCCCGCCCAGTATCACCTCGCCGGAGGTATGGGTGGTAAGGGCTTCGTCTTTCGATTTCTCCAGACGCAGCACGGTGCAGTAATCGCCGCTCTTTTCATTGTAGATGCCTGTGAGGGGTGCGCTCAGGCGGTCTTCGCGCACCTGCCAGCTATCGCTCGTATAGAAAGAAGGGGCTTCTTTGGGCGAGCGCAGATTGCGGCGATACCAGAATCCCGGCATATAAAACATACAGTCTGCATGCGCCTCCGAGGGCAGGGGGTATACTTCTTCGTAGCTGTAATATACCTTTTCGCGGGCCGTGAGCGTTACGCTGATACGGATGCCCGAAGGCGTTTCGGATACTTCGCGCCGTATAGACAGGGGGAGCTCCTGCGCTGCGGTGAGGCATCCGCCGGCATCTCCCGCTAAGGGGTACGCCACAGCCGGATTACCGGGCGATTTGATGCTGATGCTGCTGGTGGGAACGATTGCTTCGGCTGATGGAAAGATCCATTGGCATAGAAGCAAAAAAGTTAGTAAATGAATGTTCTTTCTCATAATCTATTTTCATTGGGTATTATTTCATCGCAGCACAAAGCTATAGGATTATGCGCGGCGACGGAAACTATTTTTCGATGAAAAAAGGATAAAAATGAAGACAAGGGCTCGTTTGACTAAAAAATTTCATGGATTGGCTATAAAATACGCTTAGTAAAAAAAAAGGATAGAGCGAAAGCCCTATCCTTTGATGCCTTGCGGCCTATCCGCTGCTGCGCTGCTACGCGGCTACCCTACCACCTTGGTGATAGAGTCTGTCCAGGGGCCTTCCTGCAGGCGCGGGTTTATCCACGCTACGGCAAGGATTACGCGCCGGGCCTCATCTTTCGCATCGAAAAAGAGGGTGTGATGCAGACGGGTGGATATTTCGATATGCCAGTCTGCCTCTTCCTCGAACTTCCACTTCAGCATGAAGCCATGATAGGGCTGAAGCTGTACGCCCTGCGCTGGCTGCCCGTGCTCCATGCGGGTTACGTAGACCGTGATCTCGTCGTGCTGCACGGTCGTTTCTATTAGCGGAGCTTCTGCGGGGACGGGTAGGGGCTGATAGGCAGGATGTGAACGTGGGCGCAGATGCATGAGCGCCAACCCTTCTTCGGGTACCTCTTCTTCGCTTTCAAGGTAGTTGATGAAAAGCGAGAGAAAGTGCTTCAATTCCCCGAACTCCAGGTTTTTTTTATTTACCGTAACCTGGTTGCGCGTGACGGGGTTCAGGTTTTCGTTGTACGCCGTCTGGGCGTTTGTAATTATCCCTTTCAGGCGCTTAACGCGTGCTTCATCCAGAGACCAATCTACCAGATGGTCGTCTGATTGCTTGTGAATATTAATAGCAAACGCCAGAAAATCTTTATCCGGCAATTTTAAGGATCCTGTCTTAGCCATTGTACTTTTAATTTATTTGTTAGACATAGGAGATAAAGGAATTATTGTATGTGACAAAAGTAATAGAATTACAAGAAATTTACACCCTGTTTTAGATAATTTTCTCATTGGAGAGCTTTATTTCTGTCAAACGCTATGATATTTCTATCCGATTGTGTCGATATGTGCGCAAGATTGGGGCGATTCTCTTCATAAAGTACCCAATTCCCATGCAGGAATTGGGTATACCTGTTCAGGAATTGCCCGTACCTGTTCCGGAATAGCCTGTAGCTGTTCGGGAATTGCCCAATTCCCATCCAGGAATTGGCCATACCTGTTCAGCAATAGGCCATACCTGAACAGCCAAACGCCATTCCTGAACGGAAAAAGGCCATACCTGAACGGAAAAACGCAATTCCCGAACGGGAAAAGGCCATTCCCGAACAGCAAAACGCCATTCCCGAACAGCTACAGGGCATTCCGGAACAGGTATTGGCGGGTTTAGCGCTGTACCACCCCCCAGCCACCCCGTCAGCTTCCGCAACGGCAGGATCAGAGAAGTATAAAACAACCCATCCCGCCGGCATACTGACGGGCCTTTTTTTTATACCTTTGCCCCAATAAAAAACGTTTGGATAATGGCAAAAAAAGAAATACTCACCGACCTTTGGGTGTATGAACTACTCAAAGAAGCGAACATAGAACTGTATCCACAAGGCAGCAATATCAGGGATATTAGCGAAGCCTTACAATCTGCCTCAAAAGCGGGAACAGGCCGTGTGGGCTTCCCCGAGTACTGCGGAGTAGTAAAAGACTTTGTTCTTATTATAGAAAATAAAGCCGATGTTTCTCAACACATCAGGCGAAACAAAGAAGGCGTAATTTGCTCCGAGATTGCAAGTATAAAAAACTATGCCGTAAATGGCGCCTTATTTTATGGCAAACACTTAGCGAAGAGCGTCTCTTATAAAAAATTTATCACATTCGGCATTTCGGGCAATGAGAAGCGGCATAGAATTTCTCCTGTCTTTATTGACGAGCGAGGCAGCTATAAAGAGCTGGAAGATGTAGAAACATTTACCCTTTTCAACGAGAAAAACATTGATGAGTATTACACAAAAAGCATACTCAAAGAACAGACGCCGGAAGAAAAAACAACCGAAGAGGTACTGAAAGACGCAAAAAGCCTCCACGAAGACCTGCGTAACTACGGCAGTATTCAAGACAAAGACAAGCCGCTTATTGTTTCGGGTATCCTGTTGGCATTGCGCGAGATGGAATGTAAGAATTTTAGTATTGACCGCCTGACCGGCGATGAAACCGTAACGGACGGTGAGAAGATTTACGAGGCAATTGAAAAGAACTTAAAGCGCGCCAATGTCTCGCCACAGATAAAGAAAGATAAACTGCTAAGTCAGTTCTTAGTAATCAAAGATACCAAAGCAATAAATGAAGTAAATGAGTATCTAAAGAAAACGCCGCTAAAGCACTACACCGAGTTCTTATACGAAAACATCTATAAGAACATTAAATACATCCAATCTCCCGAAGACTATATAGGCCGGTTTTATGGCGAGTTTATGTCGTATTCGGGCGGCGACGGGCAATCGCTGGGTATTGTGCTTACGCCCGAACACATCACGGACCTGTTTTGCGATCTGGCCGGGCTCAAGCCTACCGACAGCGTTTTCGATCCCTGCTGCGGAACCGCAGGCTTCCTCATCTCTGCCATGCACTATATGCTGCAAAAAACAGATAAGCCCGAACAGCAGCGAAAGATCAGAAAAGAACAATTGCACGGCTTAGAGTTGCAGCCCTATATGTTCACCATTGCTACTACGAATATGATCTTGCGCGGCGATGGAAAGAGCAATCTCGAACAGGAAGACTTTCTGAAACAAAACCCGGCACAGCTACAGGAAAAAGGTTGCACCGTAGGCATGATGAACCCACCCTATTCGATGGGCAGCAAAAGCAATACAAAATTATACGAAATAAACTTTACCGAGCATTTGCTCAACTCCATAACAAAAGACGGAAAAGTAATTGTGATCGTACCACAGTCGTCGATGACAGACAAATCGAAAGAAGAACAGGCCATCAAATCCAATATTTTAAAACGCCACACACTGGAAGGCGTCATAACGCTTAACAAAAACACGTTCTACGGAGTGGGCACAAACCCCTGCATTGCCGTTTTTACCGCCGGCGTTCCGCATGATAAAGACAAAGAAGTAAAGTTTATCAACTTTGAAAAAGACGGCTTTGAAGTACAAAAACACCGGGGGCTCGTAGAAACTGTTGAAGCAAAAGACAAGAAGCAACACCTGCTCGACGTTTGGTTCGACCGCATTGAAAGCGAAACAAAATTTTGTGTAAGAACAACCATTGAAGCAGACGATGAATGGCTACACTCCTTCTATTACTTCAATGACGAAATACCAACGGAAGCCAGCTTTGAAAAAACGATAGGCCACTACCTTACCTTTGAGTTTAGCATGATCATGCAAGGCCGGGGCTATCTGTTTGACAACGAAAAGGGAGAGGCAGCCTTTGAACACGTTGCCCCTTTGTATGAAAAGAGATGGGGAGAATTTAAGACTACGCACATCTTTACTGATATACAACGGGGGAAGCGACTAAAAAAAGACGACCATCAAAGCGGCCTGATGCCTTATGTCTCTTCTACAGGCATAAATAACGGAGTAGACGGGTTTGTGGGCAATAAAGAAGAGGTGCGTATTTTCTCTAACTGCCTTACCCTTGCCAATAGCGGAAGCGTAGGGGCCACCTTTTATCAACCCTTCGCCTTTGTGGCGAGCGACCACGTAACAAAGCTGGGAAACAGCCGCTTCAACAAATACATTTATCTGTTTATAGCAAGCGTAATGTCTCGCTTTAGCGAGAAGTATAGCTTCAACAGAGAAATAAACGACATACGAATTAAAAAAGAAAAAATACTACTTCCGGTAAACGCAATGAATGAACCCGACTATGCCTTTATGGAAAACTATATGAAAGAGCTGGAGAGCGGAAAAATAAAGCAATACCTGAAGTATAGAAAACAGCCGATGAACGACCATGACAAAAAGTAAACACCTCCCCCTCCTGGCGCTGCTGGCTCTCTGCCTTGCTCTCCCCCTCCTGGCGCAGGAAAATTCGGACTTTCATTTCCGTAAGATACGGGTAGACGAGGGGTTGTCCGAAAATGCCGTCTATAGTATCTTGCAAGATAAGAAAGGCTTTATCTGGTTTGGCACGAAAGACGGCCTCAACCGGTATGATGGGAGCGACTTCCGCATCTTTCGTAACAGTAA
>JAISCM010000121.1 GCA_031265595.1 Tannerellaceae bacterium | reverse complement strand
TGATAGGCAAGGCAGAACGTAAGATTGAGGGCGAACTGAGCGAATGGACGCGTATCGCTGTTCCCTTTGAATATTACAGCAGTAATACGCCCGAAAAATTGAATATCATTATTTCTTCTTCCAACTATTACAGCCGTTTAGCCATTGGCGGCGGAAATACGTTGTGGGTAGACGATGTGGAACTGGTATCCAAATCAACCGGAATAGCCGCAATAAACGAAGAACTCACACTCTATACACAGCCGGGAGAACTGTATGTGAATAGCGACAAGCCGGGAAGTTTAACCATCTATACATTGCAAGGAAGCGTCTGGCTCCAAAAGAATATAGCTGCCGGACAGACAAGCATTTCCCTTCCCAAAGGACTTTATATTGTTAAGATTAACAACATAGCCAGAAAAGTTCTGATCAAGTAAACAAGCAAGGGGGCATGTCCCCTTGTTTTCCTTTCTTTCACTTTTCAATGCCAAAGAATTGCCAGAACGGAGCTACACGGATGCCGTCTATCGTATCTTCCTGGTTGTAGGTCAGTATCGTTCTGGACGCTATGGGAAGCTTCCCGAACAGGTTGAAGCCTGCCGTTTCACGCGCCTGATTCAGCGGCGTCAGTTCGTGGCAAGCCTGAAACGCATGATACTGTCCCTCGCGCTTTGCAATAAAATCACATTCGCCGCCCTGTTGCCGGGCAAAAGCGATTTCGGTATAACCGTTGTTTACTAACTCGTTATACACTATATTTTCCAGCAACATGCCGCCCCGCTGTATAAACTGAAAACCGACGGCGTTCATCAAGCCTGCGTCTATACCATACGCCTTGTGGTGCAACCGCGTTTCTTCCTTCAGTGAAAAAGAAAAGTTGGTCACGTCTGAAACGACATAGCTCCGGTGGGCGTATTCCAGGTAGCTGCGCACGGTGTTTTCGTTGCTGCCGACGGCTTTTGCCAGGCTGGAATAATAAAACGGAGCGCCGGCATTAGACAGCAGAAAGTGAAGCAGGCGGTAGAAAAGGCTACTGTCGCGCACCTGGTTGTACACAATGCAGTCTTTCAGAACAATGGATTCGTAGTAACTGTTCAGCAGTTCGGTTTTGATGTCGTCGTCTTCCGGCGGGTTCAGCGCCATTTCGGGAAAACTGCCGTACTTCATAAACACATCCAGCAGCCGCAACAGTTCGGGACGACGCGCCACCGTATCGTAGCGATCGGAAAAACCATGCAACGGCATCCATTCTTTCAGCGAAAGCGGACGCACCGTATTAGCAAAATACCGCCCGGAAAGGAGTGTGGCAAACTTGTTTTGCAACAGATCGGAATTGGAGCCGGTAATGTATATCTTGCTGAAACGCTGCGTATCATAAGCGCCCTTGGCAAACAATTCCCAGTCTTTCACCTGCTGTATCTCGTCGAGAAAAAGGTATGTTACCTTTACGCCGGTAAGCTTTTCCGCCGCTTCCACTACCTGATACAAACCGGATGCATTTGTCCATAGCGACGCAAAGAACGGCTCATCCACATTAAGAAGCAGTATCTCTTTGGGATTCGTTCCCGCCTCCATCAAATCGTTTATCATCAACTTGAAAATGGTAGACTTCCCACTTCTGCGGATACCCGTCAGCATCTGGATATGGGGCAGATCCTTTTTCTTTTTCAGGTTAACCATCAAATCCCGTTCATACAGCGAAGGGTACTTAGGGCCTTGCCAATGCCTGTTCAGGCGTAGTAACGTTGCTTCCATGCCAGTATAAATAAAATCCTGCCGTAAAGATACAGATAAAACCTGATTTGTCGAAGTATACTTCGACAAATCACTGTTATTACCGAACTATGATTCGGCTCCCTGTTTCCGGGAGATGACCTTGTCGTAAATAAAGAGGGAGACCACGGCGAGCAGGCCTATGCCTAATAAGATCATCCATATACCGGAGGGGTGATACATCTCCCATAATTGATTGGTTAATTCTTGCGGGGTGAGGTTTACCTGGCGGGCTGCTTCTGCAAAATAGGCATTGGTGGATAAGTCTGTTGGTATCTGTAGGTTGTTTTCAGCAACGAAACGATGGGTGATGTCTACCTTATCAGACATTTGTTGATACACAACGCCCGAGACGATCCCGGCCAGTACGTTGCCGATAAATACGGGGATAAAGGAATAGCCCATGTATAACGCTTTCTTGCCGTCGGGGGCCAGGCGTCCGATGTATTCGGATATTTTGGGCGATCCGGCCATTTCGCCCAATCCGAAAATCAGGATAGCTACCAGGGTAAATAATACGTTTTGCGAAACAAATGTAAGCGCCATGCCGACAGAGCAAACCAGGAAGCCGGTCATCATGGAGTGAAGTGGCCGCATCCGCATCACCAAACCGGATACAGCTACCTGGAATAATATAATGTAGAAAGCATCCATATTAGTGACAAACTCCGCATCCATTACGCCGGGCGCCGCACTGTAATTCTCACTGATAAAAGGTATATAAATATGGAAGAAGCGGTAGAGCGCGCTTGTATCTACCCATTGGGCTACAAAGACGGGGAGCGTAAAGAAGAGCTGGTTGTACATCGTCCAGAAACCAGCTACGATCAGCAGGAACAGCAGGAACGTACGATCCTTAAGGATACCCGCCATGTTCAGGCAGATGCTTCTGAGTGTTTCCTTTAGCGATTCTCCGGGCTGCCTGCTTCCGTCTCGTCCGGGTTCTTTGTAAAAGGGGAGGATCAGCAGATTGAGTCCTATCATTGCCGCAGAAACATAGAAGATAAGGTGGGAAGAGCCTTTAAACAAAAGCGTCACCACCGGCCCAAAGAAGGCGCCCACATTTACCATCATATAGAAAATACCGAAGCCGATAGACGAGGTCTCTTCCGTAGTAGTTTTGGCAATGGTGGCCTGTATGACCGGCTTGAATAAGGCGGCTCCCACAGCCAGATAGATATACATCAGGAAAACACCGGTGAAGGTGGAAAACAAGGGTAGCAATATAAAAGCCGAAATATAGACAATAAAAGCAAAAAGCAGCACGCGCTTATAGCCATAACGGTCGGCAATGGCGCCGGTTAGTACGGGGAGAAAATAAAGGATGCCGGTACCTACGCCCATGATGGCCCCCTTCTGGCTTTGCGAAAATTCCAACCCTCCTGTGTCGGACGAGCCGGTCAGGTAGTTTGCAAACAACATAAAGAAGCCATACCAGGCCCATCGCTCGAATAGCTCAATCGTATTAGCCACCCAGAAGGTGCGGGAAAACTTGCTGAAAATAGTCATTTCCGGTAAAAGTTATCAATGTTAGTCCGTAAAGATAATGGATTACCGGCAAAACACAAGTCTTCTTTTAATAAAAAATGTACCTTTGCCGGCAAAATATAAGTCGGATCAATCAGAGATATACATTATGGGTATCGAACAACAACTTACCGGATCAATTATAGCAGCCATGCAATCGCTTTATGGAGCGGAAGTGTCTGCGAAACAAATTCAGTTGCAAAAAACAAAAAAAGAATTTAAAGGGCATCTCACATTGGTGGTAGCCCCGTTTCTTCGTCTCTCTAAAAAGTCGCCCGATGCCACCGCCCGCGAGATAGGCGATTATTTAAAAGAGAACGAACCGGCCATAGCCGCCTATAATGTGATCAACGTCTTTTTAAATCTTACCATTGCCCCTTCCTGCTGGATCTCCATACTGAATGATATCCACCGGCAGCCGGCGTATGGCATAAAGAAAGCTACAGAGAAATCGCCTTTGGTGATGATAGAATATTCTTCGCCCAATACCAATAAACCCCTGCACTTAGGGCATATCCGCAACAACCTGCTGGGATATAGCCTGGCCGAGATCATGAAAGCCAATGGCTACCGGGTAGTAAAAACCAATATCGTAAACGACCGGGGTATCCATATCTGTAAATCCATGCTGGCCTGGCAGAAATGGGGAAACGGCGAAACGCCCGAATCATCAGGCAAGAAAGGCGATCATTTAATAGGCGACTATTATGTCTTGTTCGACCAAAAATACAAAGAGGAACGAAAGGAACTGGAGGCGAAAGGGCTGACGAAAGAAGAAGCCGAAGCGCAATCTGCCCTGATGGGCGAGGCGCGTGAAATGCTTCGCCAATGGGAAGCCGGCGACGAGTCTGTCCGTTCTCTATGGAGCCGGATGAACGGCTGGGTATACGCCGGATTCGACGAAACCTATAAACGGATGGGAGTAGATTTCGATAAGATCTACTATGAGTCGGAAACTTACCTGGAGGGGAAAAGCGAAGTGCTGCGCGGCGTAAAGGAAGGCGTATTCTACGAACGCGAAGATACGTCGGTATGGGCCGATCTGACAAAAGACGGACTGGATGAAAAGCTATTGCTCCGCGCCGACGGCACCTCTGTGTATATGACGCAGGATATTGGAACGGCCAAGCTGCGCTTTGACGATTACCCGATAGACAAGATGATCTATGTGGTAGGAAACGAGCAGAATTACCACTTCCAGGTATTGTCTATCCTGCTGGATAAGTTAGGCTTCGCTTTCGGAAAGGGACTGATGCATTTCTCCTACGGTATGGTGGAATTGCCGGAAGGAAAAATGAAAAGCCGCGAAGGCACAGTAGTAGACGCCGACGAACTGATGGACGAAATGATCCGCACAGCCCATGACATATCGCAGGAATTAGGCAAGCTGGACGAGATGACGCCCGAAGAATCCGGGAATATCGCCCGTATCGTAGGCCTCGGTTCATTAAAATACTTTATACTGAAAGTAGACCCACGGAAAAACATGACATTTAATCCGAAAGAATCCATCGACTTCAACGGAAATACAGGCCCGTTTATTCAATACACCTACGCCCGTATCTGTTCTGTATTAAGGAAGGCCGCCGCACAAGGCATCACCCTACCCGGCGCTTTGCCGCTATCAACCCTTCTCACAGAAAAAGAAGAAACCCTGATACAATCAATCGCAGCGTTCGCCCCGATAGTAGAAGAAGCCGGCGCCGCCTACAGTCCGGCCCTGATCTGTAATTATACCTACGATTTAGTGAAAGAATACAATCAATTCTACCACGACTACTCCATCTTGCGCGAAGAGAACGCCGGCATAAAAACATTCCGCCTCGTCCTCTCCGCCAATGTAGCCAGCGTAGTCAGGTCTGCCATGTCGCTCCTCGGCGTTGAAGCGCCGAAAAGGATGTAGCGGGGAGTTGCAACCGGTTATTAGCTTTTCTTCTTTGTCCCCCGTTTTTTGGGGGCTGGCTTTTCGCCGGCTTCGGTTACTATTTTCAGGGCTTCTTCCAGGGTGAGCGTTTTCGGGTCTGTTATCGTTTTGGGGATTTTGTAGTTGCTTCCTTTGTAGGCGATGTAAGGACCGAAACGGCCGTTGAGGATTTCCATATCGGGCTCTTCGTCGAACTTCTTGAAGCTGCGTTGCGCTTCTTTGGTTCGCTTTTCGTTGATCAGCGTCTCCGATTCTTCTATGGTTATGGTGAGCGGATTTTTATCTTTGGGGATAGAGATGAATTTACTATCGTGGCGGATAAATGGGCCGAAGCGGCCAATGCCGGCTACTACTGTCTTTCCTTCGTATTCGCCTACTGTGCGGGGTAAGTCGAATAGTTTGAGAGCTTCCTTCAGCGTTAGCCTTTCAATAGACTGGCCTTTCATCAGAGAGGCAAATTGGGGTTTGGGAGCGCTCTTGTCTTCGGGATTCGCTGCTCCCAACTGAACGACGGGCCCGAAGCGGCCTATCTTTACGAAAACCGGTTTGCCCGATACCGGGTCTATACCCAATTCGCGTTCGCCTACCTTATGTTCTGTTTTTACGGCGGC
>JAISCM010000083.1 GCA_031265595.1 Tannerellaceae bacterium | reverse complement strand
ACCCGGTGCATAAGTTCTACTTTCAGTATTTTGGTGATGGCATAGAATACAGGTAATGCTTCGCGGTTCAGGTCTTCCGCCTTTTTAACTTCCGTCATAATATAGCCGTAGGTGTTTTCCCACATCGTCCCGTTCCAGCCGTCGTTCAGGTTGTAGACGGTATTGCTCAGGCCGGCTACAAAGGGGTTGTAGCTATGCATATATCCGCAGAACATATCGGCGCTAAGGTTTTGCATTACCTGAAACGTCCAGTTCTTCCCCCCGCCCCAGTCGTGATTAAAATAAATACCTTGCTGCACAACTAACATGGGGAGGCCATATTTGTTGAAATCGAAGTCTTGCAACGTATCCGTAAATCCGGTATTATCCGTATTATAGCCTTCAAACGGGCTTGTGCAGGATAAGGCTGTAATCAGTAAAGCGAGTGTATAGATGTGTTTCATCGTGATAATAAGCTATAAATTAAAAAGCCACTTTCAGGCTGAATCCGATATTCCGGGTGAAAGGCATACCGAAGATGTCAATCCCCTGATTGTTGTTGTTGGTAGATAATACCGCATCCGGGTCGAAAGGAGCATCCTTATAGATAAAGAACAGGTTCCTTGCCGTGAGAGATAAATGAAGCTGTTGCACTATTTTCGTTTTGCCCAGCCACTTCCGGGGGAATGAGTATCCTAAAGACAATTCGCGCAGCCTTATATTCGTTGCATTATACATATAATATTCGGTAGCCCCGCTGCGCCCGCCAATCTGTTCGTAAAAGCCTCGTACATTATATATCTTATGGCCTTCCAGCTCAACATACCCGGCAGAACGGGCGGCCCCGGTTCTTTCGGACACGCCATACTGGTCTAAAATAGCCTGTGTCTGAGAGAGCACATCGCCCCCCATACGCCCGTCTATCAGGAAATGAAAAGTAAAGTCCTTATAAGTAACTGTATTGTTCCAGCCCAGCATAAAATCAGGATTGCTGTTTCCCACCTTTATCGTATTGCCATCTCCTACTACAAGCGGGACGCCGTTTTCCCCGTATTTTATCGCTCCGCTTTCATCCCTGTCGAATGCCTTACCGTAGATGTCGCCAAAAGAGCCGCCTTCTACCAGACGCATCGAATAACTCGAAGAGAAACCTTCGTCGCCGTAGATGAAGGCCGGAAGGTCTTTGTGTAATTCTTTTACCACATTCTTGTTTCGTGCATAATTAATAGCCGTTTTCCATACAAAGCCGGGACTTATAAGAGGCGTACCCTCTACGGTAAGCTCCCAACCCTGATTCTGGATATTACCGGCATTGACGGCGTAGTACTTATGGGTAGCCCCGGCCGACGAGGGGAGTGTGAATAGCTGGTTTCGGGTATTTGTTTTGTAATACGTAACGTCTACAGACAGCCTGTTTTGAAACAGTCTCCATTCGGCGCCGGTTTCTACCGAGGCGCTCATTTCAGGCTTTAAGTCGCCAAACGGAGCAATACTGCTGGGAAGCAAAGCCCCTCCCGCTCCGATATGCGCTACGGTAGAGCTCATATATAAAGGAATATCATTCCCTACTTTGTTCCACGAACCTCTTATTTTCCCATAATTTACCCATTCCGGCAAAGAGATTGCCCGGCTTACAATCCACGACAAGCCTACCGAAGGATAAAAATACCCTTTCTGCTGGCTCTTGGTAAAAGCCAGGGTAGACGCCCAATCGTTACGCATACTCATATCTAAGTAGACCGTTTCCTTATACCCCGCCTGCGCAGTAAAGAAGACAGATTGCAACTGCCGGCGGTCATCGTCTCGCTCGTCGATAAAAGCGCTTGTAGACATATTGATATTGGCAATAGTAAATACATTCGGATAATACAAAGAAGCCGTCTTTGAATCTAAACGCAAAGAGCTGACCCGGTTGTCTGAAATACTCGAACCCATGACTGCTTGCAGGGAAAAGCCATTACAGTTTCTATTGAATGTAGCCATAATATCGCCATAAAGAAGCGTTTCCTGATACGAATAATCAATAAAGCGCCCATTCATCCCCGCCAATCCCGGCGAGGCGCTGGCATGTATCCGTTGCTGGAAGGTATCATCAATATAATCAACGTTGCCACGTCCTTGCACCGTAAACCAATCTGTTACTTTTACCAAAGCCGTAAAAGCTGCTATGGCACGCGCACGCCTGTCTTTGCTTTGCGCACGATTCGTGAGCCAGTAGGGATTCTGGCTGTAATCCGTAATTTCGGTAAACCAATGCTGTACGGGCATATTTCTCTCTTCGCTAAATAGTTCGTATTCCTTCCGGTAAGGCGATAGATCCATCCCCCTCGGAAAGGAGTATAAGCCAGACAGCGGATTCATATAAAGGCCTCCGGACGAAGGCTTGTTTTTTACCTGCTGGAGAATCAGGTTGATCGTACCGTCTACCAGCAGCCGGTTATTGAACAAACCGGCTGTTTCGCGGAAGTTGATGTTGTGCTTTTTGATCGTATTATCTCCGGTAAGGCCTTGTGTGGTGGCATTCGCATAAGAAAAGTACGTCTGCAACGTTTCATTCCCCGACGTTATCGACAACGAATTGTTTGCATGTATGCCGGTACGGAAGAAATCACGCAGATTATCATACACAGGCATATCGCTGAAGTCTCCCCAACTGCCGGTAGACGATTCGGAACGGCCATAACTATTCTGAAACGCAGGAAGGCAGGTCACTTTGTCTATCGAGAGACTTGATGAGAACTCAATTTGCTTCGCCCCGTCCCGTCCCTTTTTCGTAGTGATCAGGATTACTCCGTTTGCCGCCTGTGAGCCATACAAGGCGGAAGCCGATGCACCTTTTAATACATAGATACTTTCAATATCGTCCTGATTAAGGTTAGATATGCCATCGCCCCCGTCGCGATTGGCCGCATTGGCCGTTCCGCCAATAGCCGTATAGGCTTGTTCGTTTGTAGAGTTTAATACCGGCACCCCGTCTATAACGTATAAGGGCTGGTTGTTTCCGTTTATAGAACGGCTTCCACGTATAATAACCCTGGCAGAACCGCCTAATCCCGAAGAATTACGGTTGATAAAGACACCAGCCGCCTTGCCGGATAAAGAAGTCATAACATTGTCGCTCTTTACCCGCGTTAATTCCGAATTGCTAAACGACTGGGTGGCGTACGTAAGCGACGCCTCTTTCTTTTTGATACCTAAAGCCGTTACAACCACCTCGTCCAGGCTATGGATGTTTTCAATCAACCGTATGTCGAGGGTAGGCTGGCCTTTATACATAATGCACTGCGGCAGGTAGCCTATATAGGATATTTGTATGGAAGAATCTTTGGGTATCTTTAAATGGAACACCCCGTATGCGTTTGTCATAACGCCGGATGCTGTCCCCATCAGCCAGATGCTGGCTCCTACCACCGGTTCGCCTTGCTCGTTCCTTACTACGCCGGTTACTTCTTTTATCTGCCGGTCAGGGAAAGCAGGCATTTCTTTTTTGCTCAGGATGATCTGTTTGTTTATAACGGTGTAAGCTATGTCCGTATCTTTAAATAAGGCTGCTAAGATAGTGAATACGTCTTCTTCCTCTGCTTGTAGAGAACGCCGGAAGGATACATCCACCACATTGGCATCATACAGAAACGAAAAGGAAGTCTGCCTCTCTAAAAGTTCCAGTATTTCGTAGACAAGGCAGTCGTATACCTGTATGGAGACGGTTGTTTTTTGCGCCTTAGCTTCCGGAAATAACGCCATGCAAAGCAGAAAAGTTATAACTAACCTCGTCATTTAATTGTAATTATACCCATTTGGAGAATGCAGTTCCCGGCCAAAGGTAGTAATAACTTTATAAAAGTATGGCATATCCTCCTGTAAAAACAAGAGAGAGGCGACCCGGCAAGGGCAGCCTCTCTCTGAAAAGTATAAAACTTTTCATGCAAATAATTTTCAAATAATATTATTATTCATATTTTTGTGATGCAATTAATTTATAATAAAGTTATTTATAAGCTGTGAAACAGCTTTTAAAATTGATACGGAGGAGTATGGGAATATTCTTCCGTATGTTTTTAGTTATATTTACTACCCTATTTATATAGTTCAATCATAGAAACAGCCTTTGTATTATCGTCATTACTAATCGGTTTGTGTATGATGTATTTTATTTCGGATGCCACTTTCAGGTATTCCATTACCTGCGATAGTTGTTCGTCTTTGAACCGTGCGGTAATAACGGCGTCCATTACCTTCCGGTCTTTTACATCAAACGCCACATTATAGCGACGGCTTAATTTGTTCAACACATTCCCCATCGGCTCTTGTCTAAAGATGAGCTCGCCATTGATCCATCCGGTATCAGCATCCGTATTGACCTGTTTCGTTTCTATCTGCCGGCTGTCTTTTTGATATTCGGCTTTCTCATTTGGTTTTAGCCGGCAGGTAATACGGCTTCCATCCTTTGCCACTGCTTTTATCATAACGGAGCCCTCTGTAAGAGTTGTTCCGATAAGCGCATCGTCTGGATAGGCCGATACATTGAACGACGTCCCCAGTACTTCTACCGAATAAGAAGGCCCGATGGCTACAACAAAGGGTTTTGCTGTGTTTTTTACTACTTCAAAATACCCTTCTCCTTTCAGCTCCACCAGCCGTTTGCCCGATGCGAAACGATCTGTATACGTTAAAGAACTATTGGCATTGAGCCATACTTTCGATCCGTCGGGCAGGCTAAAGGTTGAAACAACACCTGGGTTGGTACTCATTTCAACCATGCTTAGCTCGCCTTCGCCATTATTGTGTAATACTAAATATCCTGTCAGGACCAACAATGGGACAAACAAAATAGCTGCAATGCGCTGCAAACGTAGTCTCCACGACATGCCGAAACTATTCTTCCTTTTTCTTTTTGCCTTAAAGAGAGCCAATGCTTTATCTGTATCTATCGTATGCACGATCCTTACCCTTTCGGTAAGCTGTAATACAAAGTACATTTGCTCTAATATTCTTTTATTTTCAGGAGAGGCCTTTAGCCAAGTCTCTACTTGCGCTTTTTCATCTCCCGGCAATGTATTGTCTATATATTGTAATAATATGTTATCACTTATATCCATTCTTAATGCAAGTCTATAAATAATACAATCCAGAGAAAGAATGTACTAAAGAAAAAAAGCAATTTGTTTCGGAACAAATTGCTTTTTGAGATAAAACAGTTGGATAATAGTGTTTTATAAACGAACTATTTTTTCATTTTAGTTGCACTTCAATAATGGAATCTACATCGTCAAGCGTATTTTCGCCGGGGAGAAACAGCACGTAGCCGGTTTCTTTATCTTTCTTCCATGTAAGGTCTGCCTTTACATTGACCCATTTGGCCGATTTGATACCGGGTATGTGTAGCGCGATTGCTTTTGTTTCTTTATTTAGAATGTGCAGATAGTATGTTTTTTCTCCTTTTTTAGTGGAGGCTCCCCATTCCTGCGGCTTTACGAAACCCTGCTGTGTTTCATAGATCGTATACCCGTACGTCTTCAGCCAATCACCCATTTGTTGTATCCTTTCAATACATTCCGGCTGTATTTTCCCGTCTGGCATAGGGCCCGTGTTCAGTAACAGATTGGCGCCCGTTCCGGCTGTGCGGATAAGCAGGTGCAATAATGCCGTGGTAGATTTATAGTTGTCGTCGGTAATATAGAAGCCCCACGAGTCGTTGATCGTCTGGCATGTTTCCAGCGGCAGCCTTGATACTTCCTGTCCGCTGAGCCCGGAATTGTTCTCTCCGGGTACGTCTCTTTCAAATATCTGGTAATCTTCGCCCGGAAGCGGGGGGAGGTGATGGTTGTTGGCCACAAGGCAATTGGGCTGAAGCTTATGTATCAACTCATAGATTTCGGGATAATGCCAGTCTACATGCGTAGAGTGATCGGTGCGATTTTCATTTGCCGTCTGATCCCAATGCCCATCAAACCAAATGCCGGCTATGGGGCCGTAGTCGGTAAGCAATTCAGTTAATTGCGCTTTCATAAAGTTGATGTACGCATTCCAGTCGCTTTTTTCCGTACGGCCGGTACGTTGCCCGGTACGCCCGGTCTCGTATTGATAATCCGTTCGCATCCAATCAAGCAGCGAATAATAAAAGACCAGTTTGATACCTTCTTTATGACATTCGTCGGCCAATTGCCTGACCAGGTCTTTCCCGTAAGGAGTATTCATAATGTTCCAGCCAGACTGTTTGGTATCCCAGTTGCTGAATCCGTCGTGATGGCGCGAGGTGAATGTAATATACTTCATACCGCCATCTTTGGCAATCTTCACCCATTCTTTGGCGTCGAACCCAATCGGATTGAAAAAGTCTTGTAAGCGCAGATAGTCGTTTCCCTTAA
>JAISCM010000040.1 GCA_031265595.1 Tannerellaceae bacterium | reverse complement strand
CTTTCATCTTGGGGTGGAATACTGTATCGAGCGACCATTGCTCTTTCAGTTCATTCGTGTCTTTCCAGTAGCCCACGGCCAGCCCGGCCAGATAGGCGGCGCCCAGCGCTGTGGTTTCGAGCACCCTGGGGCGTACTACGGGGCAGCGGCTGATGTCTGCCTGAAACTGCATCAGGAAGTTATTGGCTATCGCCCCGCCGTCTACCCGTATCTCCTTGGGCTTGTAATGAATATCGTTCTCCATGGCCATCAATACGTCGTCTACCTGATACGAGATGCCTTCCAGAGCGGCGCGGGTAAGATGAGCGGCCGTGGTGCCCCGGGTGATGCCTACTATCGTGCCCCGGGCGTATTGATCCCAGTAAGGAGCGCCAAGGCCGGTTAGCGCCGGAACGAAGTAAACGCCCCCATTGCCGGAAACCGACTGGGCCATTTGCTCGCTTACAGACGCATTGGGCAGAAGGCCGATACCGTCGCGCAGCCATTGAATAGCGGCCCCGCCTACGAAGACGCTTCCTTCCAGGGCGTAGGTTATCTTGTCCCCGATCTTCCAGCCAATCGTGGTAAGCAGGTTGTTTTGAGACAGTACGGGTTTGTCGCCCGTATTAAGTATCATAAAGCAGCCCGTGCCGTAGGTGGTTTTTATCATGCCTTCTTCTATGCAGAGCTGGCCGAAGAGGGCCGCCTGCTGGTCGCCAGCCATGCCCGAAAGGGGGATGCCTTGCTTAAACAGCGGGGCTTTCGATTCGGCATATACCTCGCTGCAACTCACCACCTGTGGCAGCATAGAGGGGGGTATGGTAAAGAGGCGGAGCAGCTCCTCGTCCCACGCCTGCGTATGGATATTGAACAGCATGGTGCGCGAGGCGTTCGTAATATCGGTAATGAAGCGCTCGCCCTTCGTAAGCTTCCATATAAGCCAGGTATCTACCGTACCGAAGCATAGCTCTCCCCGCTCGGCGCGCTGGCGTATGCCTTTTACGTGATCCAGTATCCAGCGTATCTTAGTGGCCGAGAAGTAGGCATCTATCACCAGGCCTGTCTTCTGCTGTATGCAGCCGGCGTATCCTTTGGCCTTCAGCTCTTCGCAATAGTCAGACGTGCGGCGGTCTTGCCACACGATGGCGTTATACACCGGGAAGCCCGTTTCCCTATCCCATACGATGGTGGTTTCGCGCTGATTGGCTATGCCGATGCAGGCAATATGATCCTCGGATACATCGGCCTTGGCCATCGCTTCTTTAATAACCGACGACTGGGTGTACCAAATCTCATTCGGATCGTGCTCTACCCACCCGGGATTGGGGAAGTACTGCTGAAAGGCCTTCTGCGCTATGGTAATAATACTACCCTGCGGGTTGAAAAGAATCGCCCTCGACGAGGTAGTGCCCTGGTCGATGGCTAACACATACTTGTTTTTCAATTGCATATCTTTACTGATTAAGGATGAATGAATCATTCCGGGGAAAGGATATAAGTAGACGCGAGTTCTTTAAACGCGCCCAGCTCGCCCTCCTTCCATGCCTCGTCTTTTGCCCGTTCGGCTGCAAGGATCGCGGCTACGCGGGGAGCCATCTCTACGGCAGCGCGGGCGTCTAAGAACAAGATGCGCAAACGCCTGGCCAGTACATCTTCCAGCCTGCACGGCATTTCGTGGCGAACGATCCAGCTTACTTCTCCCACCGTATAGGCATAGCGGGGATGCAGCTTCTCGGCCATGCCGGGCGCAGAGGCGATGAGGCTGCGTATCTCGTCTGCATCCGAGCCATATACATACAGAGGGTCGGAGAAACCGGGCCGGGGCCTGGCGCCGTGGATGGGGTAGGATGCCGTTACACAGTGGCGCATGGGCAGGCGTAGCTGGCGGATGGCGAAGTCCAGCGTTTCCTGCGCCATCTTGCGGTAGGTAGTCCATTTCCCGCCGATGATGGAGAGTAAGCCCGACGTTTCGCGTATGATCTTATGGCTCCGGGAGATCTCCTTTGTCTTCTTCCCCCCATTCCGGGGAGCAGCCAGGGGGCGGAGGCCGGCAAATACCGAAAGCACATCCGTTCGCTGCGGAGCGCGCGCCAGATAGCTCCCTGCCGTATGCAGGATAAATTGTATTTCTTCTTCCAGGGCAACCGGTTCTTCGCGCGCCTCCTTCATCAGCGTATCCGTAGTGCCTACGATTACCTTGTCGTGCCAGGGAACGGCAAAGAGCACCCGCCCGTCTGGCGTTTTGGGGATCATAATAGCATATTCACTCGCCAAAAACGAGGCGTCGAGCACGATATGAACGCCCTGGCTCGGACGTACCGTCGGCCGCTTCCCCGGCGTATCCATTTGCAGTATCGTATCGGCAAATACCCCCGTGGCATTGATCACGGCATGCGACCTGACCCGGTAGACGTCGCCCGTTTCGCGGTCATGCACCACTACGCCGGCTACTCTCCCCTCTTCTTTCAGCAGATCCGTCACTTGCATATAATTCAACACACAGGCGCCGGCGTCTACGGCTGTACGCACCATATTGATGGCCAGACGGGAGTCGTCAAACTGCCCGTCGTGATACAAGATACCGGCAGTCAGCCCTTTCTCCCGAAGGTTAGGGATCGTCTTCACCGCACGCTTAGGCCCGATACACATCGAACGCCCAAACCGCAAGGCGCCCGACATAAAGTCGTAAACCACCAGCCCGCAGAAGTAAAAAGGCCCCTCCCACCAGCGATAACAGGGGATAAGGAAACGCTGGTCTTTCACCAAATGCGGCGCATTCTTCTTCAGGATACCCCGTTCGCGCAAGGCTTCCAACACCAGCGAAACATTCCCCTGCGCCAGATAACGAACGCCCCCATGCACCAGCTTCGTGCTCCGGCTGGACGTCCCTTTGGTAAAATCAGCCTGTTCGAACAAGGCCGTCTTATAGCCTCTCGTAGCAGCGTCGAGCGCAACCCCCAAGCCGGTTGCCCCCCCGCCGATAACGACAAAATCGAAGACACCCCCCGTCTCCGCTAACTGACGAATAATGGAGTTGCGGTTCATACATATTTGAATTAAAAGATTACCAACTTCAAATATACGGATATTAGCTCAACTCCTCCGAGCTTTGGCCTTGATATTTCTTTATTCTTTTAATTATCTCCCTTGCAGGCTCTGCAATTTCTACTGCACGATTGTTAAGATAGACGCCAGACTGTTCGGCATTTTCCTGCCTTTCTATTTCCATTGCCTGAATGGCAACATAAAAAGGCGCAAGTATTTTATCAAAGCCATCGTCGCTTACGATCTTCAATAACCACTCGCCATATTTCAAATCCAGACAAATTGCAGCGAAATAACACCAATCACTTACTGTTGATCTCGGAAATGCTTCTTCAATGACTTGCAATGCCTGCAACAAATATTCTTTGCCAATACCTTCGTTGCGATCAACTAAAACGTCTTGCCATTCATCATCATAAAACCATTCCATGAACGTTGCCAAAAGAGTTATCTCTTGCTTTTTCCGACGGGCGCTTTCCCGCATTAACAACCAACTATTGAAAAAGCGCTCACGCATACGATACGCATTTCCTTTATTTTTCTCGGCAGGCGTCGTTTCCAGCCAACCCTCTTCAATGAGCCGTTTCAGTTGTGGCGAAAGTTGATTATTGGCATAGCCTGTTTTTTGCGACAGTTGCTTTAAACTAATAGCATCCATATTATCATTTAAGGCAACTTCTACAACGATTTTCTGCGCTTGCTCCGATAACTCTTCATACCTTGCCTTGTATAAAGGTGTTATTTCATCGAGCAACGCTTCTAAATCGTCACTGATCTCAACAGCAAAACCTTCGACTATTAACTTAAACAACATGATGGCTGTGCGTGGGTTTCCTCCCGTAAGATAATGCAAAGACTGCAAGCGTGAGCGTTCTTTGTATGTAATGGAAATGTTTGTTTGCGTAATGTCAGACAGTTTTCTGATTAAATCCAGAAAATCATCAAATGTCAATTGTTTAAGGTAATGAATTTGGAAGTAGTCGTAAAACGGCATTTCATAATCTGTCAGGGGTTTTAATGAATCCGCTTTATTATTAGTTTGCGAAGGCATAGCATTGACGCCTGCACCCAATACGATGGGCGCACCGGCTTCACTCAATAACGCCCGCAGGTTGTGCTGATTATTCTTTCCTAATTTGTTAAATAATATACCTATATTGTCTATCAATAAAACAGGCCGTCTTTTAATCTTCCTGCAAAACTCCATAAACAACCCGTATGCTTCGGCTGCGGTTTGTTCCGTTCCTTTGTGCATTGATAGTTCTTTAATCTGCTCATCAATACACGCTATCGCCTCTTCATCATACTGCTCAGATTCCAACGAATCGGCTAATGCGTCCAGACAATTAAGCCAAAAGTCGCCGAGATTGGTAATATTGTATTGCTCTTCGGGAAAGGCTAACGGGATAAACCTGTCGTTGTATGCCGGTTTATGCAATTCTATGGCAATGCGGTTTAATAGGGTGGTTTTGCCCATACCACGTTGTGCGATAATGATATGGTGCTGCGGAATGCTGTTGTCTTCTTCGCCGTTTAACTCTTCCATCAGCATCTGAAATTGCTTTTGCCGTATAACAAATAGTCTTTCGCTTAATTCGCTGTTTTGACGGCGCGGGTTATATAACCCTATTTGGCTTAGACTTACCTTTTCCATAATTATTTTCTCATAAATCTGTTATACCAGAAATCTCTTATGAGCGGAGAACGGAATACATATTTTTTCCCTTTCTCATCAGACATAATGTATCCGTCATTTTTGAGTTTCTCCAATAACTCTTTGAAGATGGTTTCTGCCTTTTCCGCATTATCCACTTTATCGAATATCAATGATTTCAAAACATTTACACTACTCCCTTTTAGGCTTTTTGAAATGGTATCCAACAGAAGCCTGGCATATTCTTTATTGTCCTTATAATTATTGTTTAAATCCTGATATATTGTTTTGAAGTAATCATCTTTCCCGGCTGCATCAAGAATGTTCCGATACGCTTTTTCTACCGTATTTACTGACACATCAGTTTCTTCTAACCTTCTGACGGCCTGAAATAATCGTTGAATATAATAAGGCAAATGCCATCCTAATTTATCTAACATACATTTTTTTGCTTCATCAGAAAAATATAGTTTGGCTGATGTTGCCAATGCCTCTATTAATAAGACAGGTTCATTTCCTTTCAGTTCATCTATTGGAAAATTCTCTATCCCCTTCATTGTTTTATTGATTTCATGCCTGTCAATAAAAGTATCAATGCTAATGGAACTGCACAAAATCCAACGAACTCTACTGTTTGGGACTTGCCTTTGACTACTCAACCAATGAAGAAACTGCCTTGCGTCAGACAATTGACCTTTCACTTCTAAATGATTTAGATATACAGCTATTTCGTCTATGACAATTAAAGTATCTTTTGCGTGATCAATAATTCGCTCTAAATTACTGAAAATGTTATTGCCTTGACTGGCGTCAGTGTTGTTTTCGTTCTCTACTGTTACACCTAATTTAGCGATTGCTTGTATGGATACTTCTATTTTTTTCAAATCCCATTTGTTCTTTGTGGCGCTTTTTTGATTGTTTTTTTCTAATACGGAAATAAACCTATGATACAATGATTGTTCATTCTGACATCCTTCCACATTCCAAAAAGCACATTTCCAACCCTGTGCTTCAGCTATCTCTATCATTTTATAGGCAAAAGAAGACTTACCTACACGGCGTGGAGCGTCAAGTTTAAGGGATTTTCCTTCTTCAATCAACGTCCAGCCATCTCGTACTTCATTGACTCTGCCAAAAAAATTTTCTCTTGTAACAGGCGTACCCGTGGTGTTTTTAATATTAGTAGCTCCCAATGTATTCTATGTTTTGAAGTTCGGAACAAATATATATACAAATTTGCATATATGCAAATTTGTATATATGGTTTCGATCCGGTATATGGAAGAGGAGGATGCTATTCAAACATCTTATCAATGCCGTCTACATCGGTTGAGATGTGTAAGAGTTCCTGGTCTGTGAAGCCTTTACAGGGGTTGGCGTACTGGGGGGAGACGTCAAAGTTTTCTGTTTCCGAATAGCCGAGTGTTTGGTCGGCGTATACTTTTTGCATGAAAAGGCCGTAAATTGGCAGGGCCATGCTGGCGCCTTGTCCTTCGTTCATGGTGTCGAAGTGGATAGAGCGGTCTTCTCCTCCTACCCAGCAGCCGCCTACTAAGCTGGGGGTAAAGGCCATAAACCAGCCGTCGGAGTGATTCTGCGTAGTACCTGTTTTGCCTCCCATCGGCCCGCGAAGGCCGTAGCGGTAACGGATGCGGCTGCCTGTTCCTCCGTCCATAACGCTTCTGAGCATGTGTAGCATTTTATAGGTTGCTTCTTCGGTCAGCACATCCCGCATCTGCGAGTTAAAGCTCGCTACCGTATTGCCAAACGAATCTTCAATGCGTGTAACATACATCGGCTCTACCCGTATCCCTTTATTGGCAAATACGGAGTAGGCGCCTACCATCTCGCCCACGGATATGTCGGGCGTTCCTAAAGCCAGGGATACTACCGGGTCTATCTCTCCTTTCAATCCGTACGAATGTAAGAGGCGAACCAGGGTGTAGGGCGACAATTGCTTCATCAGATAGGCGGTTACCCAGTTGGACGAGTTTTGTAGCCCCCATTGAATGGTTACCATCTCTCCTACCCTTTTGGCGCCGGCGTTACGTGGAGACCAGGAACGGCCGTTCTCATCCGTTAATTGTTGCTGCACATGGAGCACTTGGTCGCACGGGTTGAAACCTTCTACCATAGCCAGTGAATAAAGGAAGGGCTTCATGGTAGAGCCCACCTGCCGCCGTCCTCCGTTCACCATATCATACTGGAAGTCGTTGAAGTCGATGCCTCCCACATAGGCTTTCACATGCCCGTTGCGCGGGTCCATCGCTGCAAAGGCCGAACGAAGGAAACTTTTATAGTAGCGGATAGAGTCCAGTGGCGACATAACGGTATCTACCTTTCCCTGCCAACTGAATACGGTCATCTCTACCGGCTGCTGAAAGTCTTTACGGATATCCGCTTCGCTTACTTCCGCTTTTTTCAATCTTCTGTACCGGTCGGTCTGCTGCATCGAGCGATACAGAATGCCGTCTATCTCGTCCTGGCTAAGTATACGGGAGAAGGGGGCATAGCTACGTCCTTTCTTCTCAGCAAAGAAGGCTGGTTGTAGGGTTCCGCCTACGTGTTCGCGAACGGCTTCTTCTGCATACTGTTGCATGCGCGAGTCTATTGTTGTATAGATCTTCAGGCCGTCTGTATAGATGTTGTAGAACGAGCCGTCGGCTTTTTTATTCTTATTACACCAGCCATACAACGGGTTTATTTCCCACGAAACGGAATCTTCCTGAAACTTCTGCGACTGCCAGGAGGCATAATTCTTACGTTCCGGCTTTTTGGCCGTCATCACCATACGAAGGTATTCGCGGAAATACGGCGCCAGTCCTTCTTTATGGTCCATCCGTGTGAAACGTAGCGTAAGCGGTAGCGCAGCCAACGAATCGCATTGGGCTTTAGACAGATAGCCGCCCTTCTTCATTTGTGTCAATACCACATTGCGCCGCCCCTTCGAACGCTCGTTATAGCGCACCGGATTGTAGTAAGAAGGGTTTTTACACATCCCTATCAGCAGGGCCGCTTCTTCTGTTTTTAATCCTTTGGGAGTTGTATCAAAGTAAACGCGCGATGCCGATTGGATACCTACGGCGTTGTACAGGAAATCGAATTTATTCAGGTACAGGTTGATGATCTCTTCCTTTGTATAATAACGCTCCAGCTTTGCGGCTATTACCCATTCGATGGGCTTCTGTAGTAAGCGTTCAAAGAAGTTGTCTACGCCGGGCGAATACAATTGTTTGGCTAATTGCTGCGTAATCGTACTGCCTCCGCCGGCATTCTTCTGAAACAGCAACCCTCTTTTTATAACGGCGCGCAGCAGCCCCTGTACGTCTATCCCGCTATGACGGGCAAAACGAATATCTTCCGTAGCAATAAGCGCCTTTACCAAATCGGGCGACAGCTCATTATAATTTACATGAATACGGGTCTCTTTGCTCTGGGCATAAATATTCAGTACTTTTCCATCAGACGAAATGATCTGGGAAGCGTATTTATCTATCGGATTCTCCAACTGCTCTACCGGGGGCATATAGCCGATAGAGCCGTTTGCTATGGCGGCAAACGTAATGATTACTATCAAAAAGATAACGGCATACAGTATCCAAAATCCGAGTATGATCTTTTTCTTTATTTTTGAAGTCATGTACATTCTCTTCTGCTTCTTCCTATTGAACGGCAAAGGTAATAAAACATTGTTCTGTACCGTTGCTAAAATTAGTTATTTGTTATCATAAACACTTCCGTGCAAATCTGTGTTATATATAATGTATATTTGCAGCGCGAAGTCTATTATTTATAAACTGATATAAGAATGCTGATACAATTAGCTTTTGTTTTGATTGCCATTATCGTAGGCGCCCGGCTGGGTGGCATCGGATTAGGCGTATTGGGAGGGATGGGATTGGCCATACTCACGTTTGGTTTTGGGCTTGAACCTACGTCGCCGCCTATCGACGTGATGCTGATGATCGTGGCCGTTATTGCGGCGGCAGGGTGTATGCAGGCGGCAGGAGGCTTAGACCTGATGGTGAAAACGGCGGAAAAACTATTGCGCAAAAACCCGCAGAAGATCACGCTATTGAGCCCGCTGGTGACGTACTTCTTTACGTTCATTGCCGGAACGGGGCATGTGGCTTACTCCGTATTGCCCGTCATCGCCGAAGTAGCTACCGAAACGAAAATACGCCCCGAACGCCCGTTGGGTATCGCTGTCGTTGCTTCGCAGCAGGCTGTCACCGCCAGCCCTATCTCGGCCGCTACGGTAGCCTTGCTCAGTATGCTGGGAAATAGTGGCTTCAACGTAACGCTTATTAATATCCTGATGGTAACGGTGCCTTGCACATTAATTGGCGTATTGGCCGGCGCCTTCTATTCGCTACGTGTAGGAAAAGAGCTGGTAGACGACCCCGAGTACAAGCGCCGCCTTGCTTCGGGCGAATTTAATACGACGCATCATAAGACGACGGATGTAAAAAACAAGCGTTCGGCCGTACTCTCCATCCTATTGTTTATGGCGGCTACTGCCGGTATCATTTTGTTTGGTTCGGTAGAGTCGCTCCGCCCGGTCTTTATGGTCGGCGGCAAGGCTACCACCTTGAATATGGCTTCTATCATCGAGATACTGATGCTTTCGGCGGCCGCCCTCATCTTATTAGTTACCAAGACCGACGGTATAAAGGCTACGCAAGGCTCCGTATTTACGGCAGGCATGCAGGCCGTCGTTGCTATTTTCGGCATTGCCTGGATGGGCGATACCTTTATTGCCGGCAATATGGCGGAACTGAAAGGTTCGATAGAGAGCCTGGTGACGGAGATGCCCTGGTTGTTCGGGCTGGCCCTGTTTTTTATGTCTATTTTATTATTCAGCCAGGCGGCCACGATAAGGGCTTTGTTTCCTTTAGGCATTGCTTTGGGCATCTCGCCCCACGTGCTGATCGCCCTTTTCCCGGCAGTAAACGGATATTTCTTTATCCCCAACTATCCCACGGTGGTAGCCGCCATCAACTTCGACCGCACAGGCACTACCCATATCGGCAAATACATACTCAACCATTCCTTTATGATCCCGGGACTGATCGCCACCTTCACGTCCGTAGGGCTTGGGCTATTGGCCGTTCAATTGTTTTGGTGAAAATAATCGCCCCGACCAACCCTGCCCCCGCCCACCCCACCCACCCCCCAACCCCCTAAAGGGGGGGGTAAGAGGATTGTCCTCATAATCCCTGTCTCTTAGCCCCCCACTTTAGGGCCCATGTCATTAAGTTAAGGAAATAAAGTAATCAGTTGAAGGTAAGCGCCTACGCCGGAAGGCGTTGAAGTTCGATAACCCCGGGCGCAACCCGGGGTAAAGCGTATCTCTCTCTGTACTAACCCCGAAGAGGGTTGAACTACTCCGTAGTTCAGAGAGGAAGAG